>NJBQ01000099.1 GCA_005223095.1 Candidatus Aerophobetes bacterium Ae_b3a | reverse complement strand
GATGGATTGGTTATTTCTACACCTACCGGCTCTACTGCTTATTCTCTTTCTGCTGGTGGGCCAGTAATTCACCCTAGTCTAGATGTAATAGTGCTTTCTCCTATTTGTGCTCATACTCTGGCTGTAAGACCTTTGATCATCTCCCAAACGGATGAAATAAAGGTTATCATCGAGCCCCCCTCTGATAAAGTTCTGCTCACCGTAGATGGCCAGATAGGTTTTGAGCTAGAGAAGAAAGATATTATCAGAGTTAAAAAATCTTCTCAGGAAGCTACCCTGATCAGACTAAAGGAAAGATTTTTCTTTCAAAGGCTACAGAGCAAATTGGGATGGACAGGAATCAGCTATAAAACCTTTAGGCAGACCCCAGAGGTGTGAGAAGGAAAGTTAAATATGAAAGAACTTTATGATCTGGTAATAATTGGAGCAGGACCGGCTGGACTGACAGCAGCTATCTATGCTCAAAGATCGCAATTGAAAACATTGGTTTTGGAAAAACTTAGTCCAGGCGGTCAACTTTTGCTTTCAGCAAGAATTGAAAACTACCCTGGTTTTTCCGAGGCTATACCCGCTCAGAAGCTAGTGGAACAAATGCAAAAACAAGCAGAAAATCTGGGAATGAACCTGAAATTGGAGGAAGTTAAGAATATCAGCCAGCAAGATGGAAAAAAGATTGTTCGCACCTTTGCTGAAAGACAATACCAAGCATTAACTATAATAATTGCTACCGGCGCCAGACCAAGCAGATTAGGAGTTGAGGGAGAAGAAAAACTTATTGGGCGGGGCGTCTCTTATTGTGCTGTCTGTGATGCTCCTTTCTTCAAAAATAAAATAGTGGCAGTAGTGGGAGGCGGAAGCACGGCCCTGGAAGAGGGTCTATATTTAGCTAAATTTGCCAGCAAAGTCTACTTTGTCCACCGGCGAGGAATGTTCAGAGGAGAAAAAATCCTGGCCAAAAGAGTAAGCAAAAATCCAAAAATAGAGATTGTTTGGAATTCAATAGTAGAGAAAATCTGTGGGGGAGAAGAAGTTGAGAAAATTAAGATCAAGAATTTAAAAACAGAAAAAACATCTGATCTGGCCTGCTCAGGCATATTTATTTTTACCGGCTCAAACCCTAATACAGAATTCCTTAAGGATTTTATAGAATTAGATAATCAAGGGTTCATAAAGACTGACGAACGCCTAGAGGCTAATATAAAAGGAATTTTTGCCTGTGGTGATGCCAGAAACAATCTTCTAAAGCAGATAATTATTGCTTGCGGCGAAGGGGCTCTAGCCACTCACATTGCAGAAGCCTATGTCAATAAAACAAAAGGCGTTGAGTACAAATAGGATAACGAGGTAAATTAAAGCCTGTGACTGCAAACATGAAATAAAAGACAGATACACTACTGACTTAAAAGTTTTATGTAGGTTTTATGCAGTTTTCGGCCGTCAAATACAGAGGTTGGGCCATAGCTTATACTTGAAATGCTTCTACTATATGCGACACACACTTTATCTTTTCTATATCGCCTGGTGGAGAAATCTCATCTGAGATTCCCAAAATCAAATTGGGAGAAAATGAATTAAGCACTTTTTTGGTGAATTGTTCTAATTCTTGGTATGAATAGTTTAGTAAAAATAAAAGCATAGGGATTCCATCTATAAGTATAGTATCGCCTATGGCATCTTTTAATCCCCGATTTTCACGCATTAAATTTACCCCCAATTTTCCATCCATAACAATTCCCTACTCTTCTATCCTTGCCTCGAAAAACCTTTATTATTGCCCCTTGTAGATATTTTAAAATTTTTTCTTTTGTATCTTAATACGCTTTGTATTGTTTATGAATAATGTTAAATATATTAGTAAAAGATTTAAGGTGTTATTCCTCCTTAAAAACTTGCTTATTTCTGGCCTTATATAAGCCCTGTAGGTACAAGTTTTAACCTTCTTTGTCCATATCCTTTCCAACGCCTCTTATCAATACAATAAGATTATATAATAATCTTATTGTATTGATAAACCATATAATTCCTATATAGGGAGAATAATAATGCCTTCACGTAAGGAAATAGCGAAATTTTTCTTGCATCCGGTACTGCTAGCGGTAAGGCAGTATGAAGCACTACGGGCTTATTTTGTTGAAGAGTGCTCTCCTAAGAAGATAGCACTCCGCTTGGGGTATACACTCTCTTCCTTTCAAACTTTAGTGCGTGACTTTAAAGCCAACCTCAAGGAAGGTAGAAAACCGGAGTTTTTATCTCTCATAGTCCCGGTCCTACAACCACACCTAAAAAAGACCTAGTGCGAATGGAAGCTGTCACTCTTCGCAAACAAAATTACTCCATCTATGACATTCAACCCCTTTTCGAGACAAAGGGGCATATCATTAGTCAGCCTGCTATAATTCAATGTAGGAACATATTAAGGGGGAGGACCTCCCCCTTTAAAGGATCTAGATACTGTTGACAAAATAAATGGGCTAAAATCATACAGTTTAATAGACAGCCTGGTACATAGCGACAATATTTTGGGGAGGAATTTCCTTAAAAAGCACATTGGAAGGACCAAGAACAAATCCTCCGTTTATATTGCAGTTCTTAATAAGATACCTAACTTCTTCTTTTACGTCCTCTGGAGAACCAAAAGGAAGTGTTTTCTGTAGGCTTACTGCACCATGTAAAACCAATCTATCTCCATACTCTCTTTTCATCTCAACCGGATCCATACACTCAGGCTGAATGGGATTTAAAATATCAATACCTATCTCAATTAAATCTTCAATAATCTCCCTGACATCTCCATCGGTATGCATATACATTTTTAACTCGGGATTTATTTCTTTCAATCTTGAAATTAGCTTTCTCATTCTTTCCTTATCAAATTTTCTCCACACAGAAGGAGACATCATAAGACCGTTCTGCATGCCCAAATCGCCAACAATCATTATCATATCAACTCCTGCTTTTACAAGGGCTGTGCAGTAGGCAGTATCAAAGGAATATATCTTCTCGTATATTTGATTTATCAAATCAGGATTTATTAAATAATCCATTAAAACATTATCCATACCCCTCATTAGCCAGGCTGATTTAAAAGGCTGGTCTATACCACCAGATACAATAAAGCCTCTTTCTTTATACCTTCTCATCTTATCCTTTAAATCATCGTACATCTTTACCCAATCTGGCTGTAGAAAAGGATATATACCAAGCTCTTTAGCTTTATCTATCTTTCCAAGAGGATACCACACCGTATCCTCAAGGTAATCAGTGCCTTCGTGAATTCTAATCACCCTGCCATCGCTTGCTATATAATATCTTTCATTGTCTTTATATTGAGAGGGAATCAGCGAATCTATTCTCTTTTGATAATCATTGGGTTTTGATATTTTCGGTTCAACACTTTTCCATTTATCTATACCTAATTCTTCCTCAACCTGTTCAGGGGAATTGACTTTCATATATTGCATAAGTTTTTTCATAGTATCGTCATTAATCCAAATGTAAGTTACACACCTATCTGGCTGCCTGTGAGAAAAAGTCGTAAGAATCCTTTGTCTTAAACTTTCTCTTACCTCTTCTGTTTTCTTATCTTTCACCTTTTCCTCCTCATAACCTGGCTCTGTATCATTACGCTACCTTATGATTCATAAAGATTCTAAAACATAACTCATGCCAGCAAATGACTCTCTGGTCCCATCTTCGGCAAATCCACCTTCTGGGATATAATGGGTCTCTATAGATATAACTCCTTGAAAATCATCTTCTTCCAAAGATTGAAGTTGTCCTTTAAAATTAACTTCTCCCTTGCCTACAGGCAGCCAAATAGGCTTATCTTTGCCAGGACCTAGTGATTCAGGTGTTACAAAACATCCGTCGCCATTATATCCAATGATGTAGAGGGCCATAATTATGGTATCCAGGTCGAGAGAGCCTTCTGCCAGTGCACAACGGTTAGAGTCGGCAAGATGTAGATTTACAAGATGCTGGTTACACCTTCTTCATTTTCAAAAACATTTCTTTAATCTTCTTCATTTGATCTAAGAGAAACTCCCTGCTTTTGTAAACGGCAGCATCCGGACCAATCGTATATTAAAAACCCAGTTCAATTGTCAAAAATCCCTGGTAGTTTATCTTCTTGGCTCTTCTCCAAAAAGTGCAGTAAGGTAGAAACACTTCTGCATCCCCACCTCCTTGAGAAAAGATTAACGAATTCGGCCATCTCACGAAGATAGGATTCAATGTCCCAGAGCTCATAAAATTCCATAATCTTAGGATGGAAAGCTATGATTTATTTGGGATTCATTGAATCAAATACACAGCCATCGGAATCAACGGTAATAAGAAATTCTCTTTTTTTAGGAAAATTTTTCAACTTCTCTATCGCTGCTTTCAACTCTTCATTATCCATTTTGTCTCCTTTTTTTCAAAACTCTTAAAAACCCGTTATTCCGATATTAACCGTGACTCTTTTAGTCTCAACTGCACCAATTCAAAAGAGTAACTGCAATAACCTTTGCCACCGTTATTATAGTATCAATTTCGACATACTCATTCGAAGTATGACAATTCGCTCCTTTTGCTCCAAACAGTATAGTGGGAATTCCCCCATATTTAGTCAAAAAGGAAGCATCAGTTCCAGCCGGCAAAGCACGGACTTGAGGTTTTTCTCCTGTTACGTATTCAAAACACTCTTCCGTTGTCTTTACAAGTGGATGATCAACGGATGTCTCCGACGGTTCTTTGTTTAAACCTAACCATGAAACTTTTGGAGGATGATTTCGTAGCCAAGGATCCAGGCTTGCCAGCTTTTCTACATATTCCTCCAATTGCTGCCTTGCTTCTTTGTAACTCTGGGGGGAAACATAACCTAAAAGACCCTTGAAGATACACTTTTCTGGTACTTTTGGAATATCGGTACCTGCTTGAACTCCATAAATTGTTACCGGGGCAAAAACAGGAAAATCTTTAAAAACTGCCGTTCTTTGATCTTCTTGAATTATTTGTTGAAGATTCTTCAAAGCAGTGATGATCCCCATCGCTTTATCAATGGCACTAACTCCCTGGTAACTCATCCTCGGGTGAACTCCCTTGCCAGAAATTTCAATCATAAATGCCTGACCTCCTCGGTTAGCAGGGTTAATCTCCAGGCCAGAAGGTTCGAGGATAATTGCCCCATCAGTCTTATAGTTTCTCATTACTGCTGAGAGTGTTCCTCCTCCACCCCATTCTTCATCTACTACGCTCTCAAAAATAATATTTCCCTTTAAGGGGAACCCGACTTCTTTTATACTTTTTAAAGCATAAAGACCTGCCACTACGCCGGATAGGTCATCACAGGCACCCCTGCCATAAAGCTTGCCTTTCTCTACTCTACCGGACCAGGGATCTTCATATTTCCAATATGCATCTAACCCCGGATCAACTACATCTATGTGAGCGTTCAAAATCATCGATTTACCTTCCCCGGATCCACTCATAATTCCAACAACGTTTGGCCGCTTTGCATAATTCATGTCTTCCGGGAAAAAAGCCGGGTGTTTCTTTAATTCCACAATATCAGGTTCCCAGACATCTATCTCTTTACAAATGTTCTTAAGTTCTTTTTTCACAATATTCTGGGTCTGCACCTCTTCTTGGGGTTTTGATGCCCGGACCAATCTGCGTAAGAGATCTACTACACTACTTCTTTCTCCCTCTATTTTTCTAATAACTAAATTTTCAACCTCTTTTATTTCTCTCATGATTTCTCCTTTTTTTCTCCTCTCATCCCCCCTCAACGGCCTTCGGCCTGCTCCCCCCTTTTTCAATGATACCGTTAATTAATCCTATTATGGTTAGCATACCTTATTCATATTGATCGATGACGGGGTTCAATATGCGGTTTGTCTTTGTAGATGATTTTTACTGCATCGCCATCATTTAATATTGACACTCGCGCTGCCTCAATGACCAGCTCATTGACATAACTATTAGCTGGTGTAGCAATGATTCCTTTCTTATCAACATCTTTGATTGTTTGGCGTCTTTTCTTCAATGATTCATCTTTAGAAAAAGATGCCACCTCGTTCTCAATTCGATGAATGGTATTGACTATGGCTGCCACCGAGTCAAAACCATATCCCACTGGTCCGTATCCCGGCCCTTCCCAGGGAACCAACCGGTAAAAATCAGGATTTACATAATTAAACTGTGAGCCAGCACATCCGAGGCCTTCCAGGTAACAATGGCTCACACCACGGAACTGATCGTTATGCTTGATCATACCTGTTTTACCATTACCTTCACAAAACATTATTAAGCATTGCTCATTATTGCCAGCACCTGCGTCTGGATATCCTAATCCATCAATTACAGATAATAGAGCACCGTTCTCATACCTCACCCGCCCATTAGCCCATAGATAACCTTTGTTTCCGTTGGGAAATTTACCCTTAACACCAGACACTGAAACTTCAACCGGTTTGAGTCCTGTGATAAAATATACAAGGTCAACATGATGACACCCTATATATACAAATGGGTCAGTTTTATCCGCGGTAAACCAATTCTGAAAGTTTGAAAATCGATAGAAATATGGTTCAATCATCTTTGCCTCACCCATAATGAATTCACCAAAGTCTCCCCGTTCGTAGCTACGTCTTGCAATAAGTGAGCGACGATCAAATCGTTTGTGATATTCTACTGCAACAAAAAGTCCTTTCTCAAAAGCAATCTTTTCAATTTCCTTGGCCTGCTCATATCTTAACACCAGCGGCTTGACACAAAGCACATGTTGATTATGCCATAACGCTTCCATAACCACTTCATAATGAAGTTGATCAGGTACGGCAACCACAACTGTCTGACGCGGTGACATTTTAGCTAAAACTTCCTTGTATAGTTCAGGAAAATTGCTATTCGGTGACTTAGAAAGGGATGGATAAGGTGCAAAATCCTGACCTGGAAAGGCCTCCTGAATTTCCCTGTTCTCTTTGAGAGCTTTGAGCGGAATGTTGTTTAAGGAACAAATGTTTATGTTTCCAACAACGCCTGTTCTCTGTAAATGGTAGAGCGAAGGCAAAAGCAAGTCATTGGTAATCATTCCTCCACCAACTATTGTCATATCAATAATTCTATCTAATTTAAAGTTCTTTATGGCTCTATCCTCCTAAAACCTCATCACATGCTTCTTCTAGAACACTTATTGCCTCCCTTAAGGCTTCTTCATTTATCACAAGAGGAGGAGAAATTTTTATACATTCTCCTCCTACACCTACAGGAGCAAACATTAAAAGTCCCTTGTGGAAACATTTTTCATTAATTTTTAAAGCGATATGGGGATTGGGCTCTTTAGTGCCTTTTTTTACTACTTGAATCCCAGCAACCAGTCCTTTTCCCCGGACACAACCAAGTATATGGGGATATTTGTTTTTTATTCTTTCAAGTTCGGGAATAAGAATTTTGCCGAGTCCTCTTGCATTTTCCACCAGATTCTCTCTTTGAATTATTTCCAGATTGGCTAAAGCAGCTACTACAGAAAGTGGACTTCCAGAATGGGTTGAGGTCATGGAGCCGGGTGCATATAGATCCATAATCTCCTTCCTGCCTATAACCGCTGAAAGAGGTAAAGAAGAGGTTATTCCCTTACCACAGGCGATAAGGTCAGGTGTTACATCATAATGCTCGTATCCAAACATCTTTCCCGTTCTGCCGAAACCAGCCTGGATCTCATCAAAAATCATTACAATATCATGTTCCTGGCAAAACTTCTCTAGCTTCTGAGCATACTGGTAAGGCAGAAAGTCAGGACCTACGCCTTGATAGGTTTC
>NJBQ01000018.1 GCA_005223095.1 Candidatus Aerophobetes bacterium Ae_b3a | reverse complement strand
AAAGATCCTTTTTGCTTCCTCCTTATCAAGTACTTCAAGTGAAGAAGTGGAATCAGGGTACTTTCCCATTATCCCCAATTTGTCTATTCCAAAGCCAAAGCAGTATCGTTTATCTGCTTTTCCCGTAGTTTTTACACGGCATCCGCAAGGGATTCTGGTAATAGAGTCCACCATATTCAGAACTTTCTCCACGTCCTCAATCGGCAATACTTGCCCGAAATGAGTCGCTTTACGCCGTTTCAATAACTCCTCTTCACTAAGTTGATCGTCAGGGGATTCAGTGGGTACAGATGAATCTTTAGGAGCATCTGTATCTTTCCTTGACTACGATGGAATAGTACTGTTTGCTGGGGCTTTTGAAAAGGCAAACCAAGGCCCTCATGGACATATTTATATAGAATGTATTGCTACTTCAGATTTAGATTTACGCCAAAGAGAGTTGGTTACTGCATTGCGAGGAGAAAAGTTTATAATTTTTCTTGTTCCAGGTATAAGTAGGGGTTCTTATGGACAAAGTCGTGTCACCGAAACAGTTCTATTTCGAAGAATTTTGCAAAGTTTTAATATATCTTGGGATAACTACAAGACGCCTGTATCACATGCGGAAAGCAAAATACCGGAGTTTCAACCTTATGTAGAAAGATTCGGTTCTGCTTATGTACATTATTCGATGTCTTCAGATAGGCGAGAACATGTTAAAGTTATCTGTGGCGATAGCAACCTTTTTGCTATAACATTTTTTGACAAATTGTTTTTCTTACCTTGTACTAATCCTTCTACACATAAGCAGGCAATTGGAGCAGCTGTTGCCGCCGCCAAGGCTGTCATAGCTTATCGAAAACGTATATCAAAAGCCAAACCCCAATGGATATCTGAGTTTCGTTTTACACAGGAAAACTCATTAATAAATGATGCTAAAGAGCTTCAGCAACAGCTAAACCAAATTGAAACTAAAATAGATTCTTACGGTAATTATAAAGGAGTTCTGTGTTATCACTCAGATCCCCTTGTGGATATCGTAACAAATATCTTCGAAAAGTTTTTTGGAATCAGACTGGTTAAAGAAGATGAATTTGTAGAGGATGCTGCTATGTTCTCTAATCCTGATGAAGAAATATACGGTTACACAATGGGTGGAACATATTTTTGGGCTCCAGCTTCCATCTTCTATGCCATGGGTGGAGAGGTTACTGATTCTGGGATTACTACTGCAACAGGATATATTAATGGGGAAAAGAGTGTAGCAGCCTACCAGGCGCTTGTGGATATGTATAGAGATGAATCTCT
This sequence comes from Candidatus Aerophobetes bacterium Ae_b3a, assembly GCA_005223095.1. GTDB lineage: Bacteria > Aerophobota > Aerophobia > Aerophobales > AE-B3A > AE-B3A. Next base: position 29,805 of record NJBQ01000018.1, on the reverse strand, counting down.
TTCTCCTTTGCTTCTTGGTGGTGGAGGAATAGGTGTTTTTGAAGGTCTTGCTACTGGTAAAAACTCATACGCAGTGGTAAATGCTTCTCAATCTATGATTGATAAAATATCTGAATCAGGTATAGAGCAAGAAATAGAAGCTAGTCCACAAGTGCAAAAAGTAAAAAAGAATATAGAAGCGAAACAGTAAATCTGTCATTAAAGGGCAGGTTACTCAATCTATATATTGATGTTGTTTTCCTTTCGGGATATCGAGTACTGGTATCAATTCAGGATATCAGTGAAACAAAAGCTAGGGAGAAGAAACTTAAGGAACTCCTTGAGCAGACAAGGGCAGACGCAGAAACAAAGGAGATCCTCCTCAGGGAGATAAATCATCGGGTAAAGAACAATCTTTCTTACTTTATCGGAATGCTGTATGCAGAAATAAAGAAGTCGGGACGTGAACTGAGTCAAGTCCAAATGGAGCATGTTGATAATCTGATAAATCGGGTAAAGGGGATCAGTATTGCCCATGGGCTACTTTCCCGGTCCCATTGGGCACCGATATCTTTTTTAACACTGTCCGAAAAAATTATTCATTCACTTAGTCATCTAATCCCGGCAGGCAGGTCCATTGAAACAGAAATCAACCATTCCTCTGTATTCTTAAATGCAGATCAGAGTCACAGCATGGCTATTGTGATTAATGAACTATTTACAAACTGTATTGAACATGCATTCCATGAAGGAGAAGAGATAAAGGTTAAAATTGAAATAAAAGAAAGAAAAGGAAGCCAAATTTGGACCTTTGAAGGCATCGCAGAATAAGAAGAAGAAACACCCGGAATACAAGCAGTTAGAAATGAAAAGCCTTACTGGTACAGGTTAGAAAAAGCTATTCTACTTTTTTAAACCAATTCCTGGTTGCAAGGCATATCTTAACCAGCATAAGCATTATGGGAACTTCAACTAAAACTCCTACTACTGTGGCCAGAGATGAGCCTGAGGCAAGACCAAAAAGTACAGCGGAGGTGGCGATTGCTACTTCGAAATGGTTGGAGGCCCCAATCATGGCCGCCGGAGCAGCATTTTCATAGGTAAGACCTAAAAATTTTGCCAGAACATAACCTATGGTAAAGATGAAGCAGGTCTGAATGACTAGAGGTATAGCAATAAGACCGATGCTCTGGGGCTGCTTCAAGATGACTTCACCCTTAAGGGAAAAAAGAATAATTAAGGTGGCAAGAAGAGCTACAATGGAGATTGTGGTGAGCCGATGGACAAATTTCTCTTCGAACCATTTTATACCTTTTTTCTTGATAATCTGTTTGCGAGACGAGTATCCAGCCAAAAGAGGAAGCCCTACATAGATTAAGACAGATAAAACTATAGTCTGCCAGGGGATGGGCATCTTATTAATCCCTAACAAAAATCTGCCCAAAGGAGCGTATAAGAATAGCATAGTTAAAGAATTTATAGCTACCATAATCAGGGTAAGCCCATCATTTCCCCGGGCAAGATAGGACCACATAAGAACCATTGCTGTACAGGGAGCAATTCCTAAGAGAATAGCACCCGAGATGTAGGAGCGATATAAAGGCACCTCCTGTCCCCGGATAATCTCCGTTCCCGGGATAAGAGGGCGAAATACAACTCCTAGAAAGAAAGAGGCAATAAGAAACATAGAAAAAGGTTTTATAGCCCAGTTGATGAATAAGGTTAGAAATACAGGCTTAGGGGTCTTTCCTGTTTTTATCACTTGAGAAAAATCAATCTTAACCATAATTGGATACATCATAAAGAAAAGGCAGATAGCAATAGGAATAGAAACCTGGGCTATGCTCATTTTGTCCAGCCAAATAGAAAAAGAGGGAAAGACTCTTCCTATTAGGATTCCCACTATGATACAGAGAGCTACCCATCCGGTCAGGTATTTTTCAAATATACTAAGCTGTTTCTTTTGTACTTTTTTTTCAGAAGCCATTTTTTTCTTTCCTCTATAAAAATAGAAAATAAAGACCAACCAGTATTATCAAGACCCCACCTATCTTTCTTAATATCGAGCTAACTTTCCTGCTTCCCTTTGATTCTATCAAGACTTTGGCTGCTCCCATAGACACACCAGCAACAAGAATGAGCACACAATGCCCCAGAGCATAAAAAAGCAATAAAATACCTCCGTAGAATAGACTGCTGCCCTTGGCAGCAATATATGTCAAGAGTAAGACAAGAATAGGAACAGCACAGGGAGTAGAAACGACTCCAAAAAGCATACCTAAAAGTAACGAGCCGAGCATTCCTTTTCTCAAGAATTTCGTGTTTATGGGTATGGAAAAGCTAAATTTAAAAAACCCCAATAAATGCACTCCCATAATCAGGGCTACCAGAGCAACGATGTACTTCCAATAACCACCAACATCGCCAAGAAGCCTTCCCCCTAAAGCAGCAATGATTCCCAGAAGAGTGAAAGTGACGGAAAGGCCGATTACAAAAACACCAGAGAAAGCAAGTGAGCTTACGATGCCTCTATTTTCCTCATTTCCTGCTGTAAAACCGATCATAAGAGGAATCATAACCAGCACGCAGGGATTGGAGGCAGTTAGAATTCCTCCTAAGAATGCAGCCAGGGGAGCAAGCCAATGATTTGTCTGGATAATTTCATTTAGGTTTCCTAATATATTTTCCAGCACTACTTGACTCCCATCTCTTCAAGCTTCTCTTTTATAGACTCTTTACTCATAAACCCTTCATGGCGATAGACTTCTTTTCTCTGAGTATCGAAAAATATTTGTGTGGGAATGAGTCTTATACTGTAACGTCTGGTAAGGGCTCGATAATCGTCGATTTCAATGACAAGAATAGAAGCTTTTCCTTCATATTCAGAGGCCAGTTCCTCAAGAATGGGTTTCATTTGTTTACAAGGTATACACACTCCCCGTCCAAAATCAGCCAGTACCGGCCTACCTTTTCTAAAAGCCTGGTCAAGTGGATTATCCATTATTGCTAATCGCTGAGTCTTGAGCCACTCTTCATTTTTAGTAATCCGTGCTGTACTTCTCAGCTCTTCTATCTTTTCCTCCAGCTTCTTGTTTTGTTTTTGTTGGATAAGGTAAGTCTTTAATTGAGCCTTTACCTCCTCAAAGGACTTTTCAGGGATTTCCGCCTTCACCTCCTCATAGAGGGCCCTGAGTTCCTCTATTGATACTTCCACGTCCCTGGTCACCTTTTCAACCAGTTCCTGAATGAGAATTTCCTTTCTCTTTTCTTTGTTTATGGCAATTTGTTCCTGAACCTCTTTTTCTTTTGCCAGTCCCTGCCTTTCAGCTTCTTGAAGCAAAATTTCCATGGTAATGAGCTGGTTGAGAAACTCTTCCTTCTCCTCCTCAAATATCTCTCGGTACTCAGGAGCAAGACTCTCCAGCTCCCGATCAAAGTCTTCAGAAGTAACGACTCTTTCGTTGACTATGGCCAGTGTCACTATCTTTTTCTCTTCTGGCATAGCAACTTTATCTCTGGTCTCAACAGTGTTCTCTTCCTTTTGGGGTAGACCCATTTCTTCCTGACTCTTTTGCTGAGGAGCCGAGGCAGCGACTTCCGGTTCACTGGACATAGGTGAGTGGCGAATTCTATTAAAAAGAAAGCCTCCCACGACAACAAGGCCTATTATCAAGAGAACTACTATATTCCTAAAAGTTTCTTTATTCATAGTCGTTTGACTGTTACCTCCTCTGGACTATTGGCTTCTCTCTTGTTTCTCCTCATAGGGCACCCTGAAATATTTCTCTTCAGGATGCTGGTAATCGTATATTCAGGACTGTAGGTCTTGCCAAGCTTAATTGTGGCGAAAAGCGAAACTACCAAGCCTAGAGCAGCAAAAACTATTCCGATAATCTCTGTGTGATTGATTAACTTAACAAGATGAGCCAGACCTACTCCCACAAGATATCCTGAAAACAATCCAATAAGTGGTATCATATAGGCAATAAATGCCGCTATCATCAGGTGCCTAGAACTGATGGTAACTTCTACTAATTGGCCGGGACGGACTCCAATAGAATCGGATGCCTCAACCACTAATCCATCCGCAGAAACATTCTCTAGCACAGCGTTATGGGGACAATTGGCATGCTCACCTGAACAGGCATAGCTATGCCTCATCTGCACTTTAGCAATCCCCTGGTTGGAGGATATGACAATCCCTGACTTCTTTTCATAATCCATATCAAGATCCTCCAGAGGGCAAATCTCCTGAGTTCTATTGCTGCTTTTTTGTCTTGACTCTCTTCTTTATATTAGCCATCATTTCCTTGAGTTTTTCTACCTGTTTACGCTCGTTCTCATCCTTTGGTTCTATATGAGGCCGAGTCACTCTCCAGGTAATTTTCCTTGATATGGGTTTAGCAGGATAGGCACCTGGGTCATACAAGCTATAGGATCGAAATTGAGTGGGTTTCTCTTGATAACACGACCACACCGCTTTTCTGATAACATCGGAGTCTCCCTCGTTAAGAAGATTGACTAGTGTGACCTGTTCTCTGAACCGTTCAACATCTTGGGCAGGGATATTAAAAAGATAAGGAGCGGGAGATTTGGTGCCTATGATCCGTTTTTTTTGATCTATTCCATTTTTGAAGAGCGCAATAAGAGCCTCACCGGTAAAGTGTCCAGGGGACTCTGGCCCAGCAAGAACAAGGTAGCGAATATTAGGATTTGCCACGATATTACAGATTAGCTTCTCCAGGCCAATGTTTTCGGTTTGGAGTGTCCCTGATAATGCAGCCCCACTTTCCACACCCGTTTTCACCAATACTTCGATACCGCGAGGAATCTCCTCAGCAGGGTGAATCAAAATTATCACCACGGCCACGGGTGAATAATCGTTTCCTCTCAGATAGCGGCCTTCTTCTGGAGGATATCCAGGCGGAGGTTCAATCTTTTTCATATTTCTTTATTCTCGTATGTCATATTATCCTATCTCCTGCAGCCACTTTTTGATTTTCTCTACAGACGCTATCTCGCCTGTGGATTTAACCTTACCGTCAATGGCAAGACCGGGAGTCATCATTACTCCGAATTTAGTAATCTCCTTTATATCCTGTACTTTCTCAACCTCGGCAGTAATTCCCAACTCCTCAATTGCTTTTCTAGCATTCGCTTCCAGTTTCTTACACCTTGGACAGCCTGTTCCAAGAATTTGCACTTTCATACCTATAATCCTCCTTGTTCCATAATTACTTTTTTGTTATTTTTATGTTTATGTCTTTAGGTAAAGCAAGATTAGCTGCAACCTGCATTGATTTAAATAAGCCAACAGGAACAGCGCAACCAGAACAACAACCAGTTAATTCTTCTCTTATCACCTTGTACAATTCTCCATTAAACCCTTCCTTGATTTCATTATACGCATCAAGAGTAACAATTCTGTTTGCCAATTTAGATATTTTTTCACAATTCGATGTAACTTTCAGACCAACATTTTGTTCATCTTCCAAAAAAGCTTTTACTTCCGTTACAAATCCACATATACCCGCTTCTACTTTCACTTCTACCATAAACTCTTTGCCTCCTTAATCAATCTCATCCACAGAGAGAGGAATTCCTTTTCCTTCCCCGAACATTCCTTGACCAATTCAAGTAATGGCTCCTAATTCTTATTAATGATAACTCTTACAGTTTTTTCCCTCCTATCGAACTCATTGCAAAGTCCTATCAGTTGAATTTTCCCTAAAATAGAAAGCCAAACATCATCCCTATGAAAGTGGACATAATAACCACAAGTCCTATATAGACCAAGGCTTTTCTTATTCCCATAATACTTCTTATAACCAGCATATTGGGCAGGGATAATGCCGGTCCTGCTAAAAGTAAGGCTAAGGCAGGTCCTTTGCCCATGCCTAAATCGAGAAACGCCCTTAATATAGGAACCTCGGTTAGAGTAGCAAAATACATCAGGGCTCCTGATACTGAGGCGATGAGGTTAGACATAAGAGAGTTTCCTCCCACCCAGGTCTGGATCACCTCTGGTGGAAGTATCACTTTGATAATTCCGGCAGCGAATACTCCTAACAAAAGCCAGGGCAGGATAAGCAACGTGAACTGCCAGGTTGCTCTAAGCCAGGATAGAACCTCTTCTTTGGTGAACCATAGCTTTAATAGAGTAAGTAGTATAGCTAACAATATAGCTACAATCCACCACTTACCCCAGGCTCCCAGAACGAGGATAGCTATAAGATTAGCAAAGAAGAGAAGAGTTACCGGAGCACTTTTTTGGGCTTTTTCTGAATCAGTTGCAAGAGAAACTTCTACCTTCTCTTTTCTTTTTTTCTCAAAAACCGCTGACATAATAAGGCCAATAACTATGGCAAAACTGATTGCGCCAACTGCTCTTGCTATACCTAATTCAACCCCTAAAAGACGGGCAGAGTAGATGATGGCAAGAAGATTTATGGCCGGGCCTGAATATAAAAAAGTGGTGGCAGGTCCTATTCCTGCCCCCATACTATAGATCCCAGAAAAAATAGGCAGGATTGTACAGCTACAAACAGCAAGCACTGTCCCTGCTACTGAGGCTACAGCATAGGATAAGGCTTTATTAGCTTTTGGTCCAAAATATTTTAGAATTACTTCTTTTTTCACCATACTGCTTATAGCACCTGCTATGAAGAAAGCAGGAACGAGGCAGACTAAAACATGAGCAGATAGATACTCAAGCAGTGCCTGCACTCCAGATAGAAGAATGGATACCCACATCGTGTTTTCACCTTTATGTTTTAATGGCCAAATATGCAACTATTGCAAAAAAAAATTAGCTCAAGATGGCAACTTTTTCTCTTGCTGCCTTTTCCATAGAGCAAAGAGCAATATCTAATACTTTATATACATTCTCATCTTTGATACTGTAATAAACGCTCACTCCCTCTTTTCGAGAAGAAAGTATCCCAGCTCTTTTTAAGGCAGCAAGATGACGGGAAACATTGGACTGCTCTTCTTTTATATAAGGCACAATCTCGCATACACATCTTTCGCCTTCTTTGAGGTAGCGCACAATTTTTATTCTCACCGGGTGAGATAGAGCCTTAAAATACTCTGCCTGAGCTTCATAAGCTTTACTGTCCACTATAACCCCTCCTTTATCTATGATTATATGGTTAAATACGCATATAATATTATAAATAAAGATATCTTTATGTCAAGGGAGCCGATGAATTGTGTCTCTAACTCCCTCTCAAATTCTTACTAAATCTTAATTAAGAGAACTTTCAATTTTTCTGCAAAAAGAAGAAAGGAAACAACAAAAAGGAATGAAAGAGCCGCAATCCCCACCCTTTTCAAAAACCACTAAAATTCCCCAAAATCGGCTTGACATTTTCAATTTTTCCACTAAGATATGATTATGGTCTGATGGTCAAAATACTGCAAAAAAAGAATTTTTGTCGGTGGATCGACTCTCTCTCTCGGCAATATGCCCTAATTGGACCGGTAAAAGAGAGAGAAGAGACAGAGTTTCAGCCTCTTCGATGTCCTGAACAGCTCGAAATGGATTATATCAGCACCATGGCGGCTCCCCGTAAATTCATCTATCCTTCCCGACAATTACTTTTCCGATTTACCCCTCAGGGAGATGATCAGCTTATTACCGAAGAGATTCTTCCCCAGAGCCAACAAATCCTTCTGGCAGTACACCCTTGCGATGCCCACGCCATTATGGTGCTGGATAGAGTCCTTATGGGTGAATTTACCGATTCCTATTATACGAAACAGAGGCAAAATACCTTCCTGATTGTTCTTAATTGCCAGAAGGTAGATAAGAACTGTTTTTGTGATTCAATGGGGACCGGTCCCTTCCTTCATTCCTGGATGGGACAGGATCCGGCAAAAGGTTGTGACCTTGAACTGACCGATTTGGGAGACAGATATCTAGTAGAGTTTCTCAATGGAAAAATTAGGAAACTCTTCTCTTTTCCTTTAGAAACGGCTAATGACGAGGATATTCAACTCAAGAAGAAAAGAGAGGTTGGAATAAAGGAAAAATTTATTAAGAAGCTGAATATAGAAAACCTTCCTTCCTCACTGCGTCAGAATATGGACCATTCGGTCTGGTCTCGGATAGGCGAGGCAATATGCCTTTCCTGTACCAATTGTACTATGGTCTGTCCCACCTGCTACTGCTATAATACTGTAGATACGGTTAAACTTGATTTGAGCAAAAGCGAAAGATACAGATACTGGGACTCCTGCCAGGAACTCCATTTTGCCGAAGTACATGGAGGCAATTTCCGCTCGACCAGAGGGGCAAGATTAAGACAATTTGTGCTTCATAAGCTCAGCTATTGGATGGAGCAGTATGGATGTTTTGGTTGTGTGGGCTGTGGGCGGTGTATCAACTGGTGTCCCACCGGTATAGATTTGACGGAGATAGTCAAAGAAATACGAGGGACCAAGATTAATGAACAATACTCTTAGACCTTTTATGGCCAGAATTACCTCCATAAGAAAAGAGACTTACGATACCAACACTTACCAATTCAAATTGAAGAAGAATCCGGGGTTTTCCTTTCTTCCCGGACAATTCAATATGCTAGGCATCCCTGGAGTAGGAGAAGCTCCTATCTCCTTTAGTTCCGAACCGGACCAGAAAAACAAATTCGAGCATACTATAAGAGCGGTGGGGAGAGTGACCCAGGCTATAACTCAACGCAAAGAGGGGGAGTGGCTGCAGATCCGGGGTCCCTATGGCAGAGGCTGGCCGACAGAAGATGCTCGGGGAAAGAATATCCTGGCGGTGGCAGGAGGTATTGGATTGGCTCCTCTGCGAGGTTTTCTCCTCGAGGTATGGAAAAACCGTAACGATTTTGGCAAAGTGGTTATACTCTACGGAGCCCGTACGCCTGACGACCTTCTGTTTAAGGAGGAGCTGCCTCTATGGCGTAAAAGACCAAATACTCAGCTCCTGTTAACGGTAGACGAAATTCCCCCCAAAACCCGATGGGAGGAAAATCAAGGAGTGGTGATAACTTTATTTGACAGGGTGGAGATTTCTCCCCAAAATACGCTGGCTTTAATCTGCGGACCAGAAATAATGATGAGATTTGTGGTGGTAGGTCTTCTCCAGCGCGGATATTCGGCCTCACACCTATATCTATCCCTAGAAAGAAGGATGAAATGCGGAGTAGGCCAGTGCGGACATTGCCAAATTGGGCCCAAATATGTGTGCCTGGATGGGCCAGTTTTCCCCTATAATGAAATTCGAGGTCTTCCGGATACTTTAGTTTAAGGAAATGGTATGAAAAAAAATCGCCTCGCCATCTTTAAGTATAGCTGCTGTGCTGGCTGCCAGTTTCAGCTCTTTTTTTTTCAGGAACATGTTCTGGAAACCTTAGCAGCGGTAGATATTGTCTACTGTAAAATGGGAGCCAGCGGCGGGGTAAAAGAAGGTCCCTTTGAGGTAGCTTTAATTGAAGGAGCCATCACCGAGTCCTGGCAAATTGATGAGTTGAAAAGAGTAAGGGAAGTCAGCCATTTCTTGATCCCCATAGGGTCCTGTGCTGTTAACGGAGGCATCCCGGCGATTAAAGACATCTATCCCGAAATGGAAGTGGAAAAACGGGTCTATCAAGACCTCTCGGTTATTCACTCTGTAAAAGCTCATCCCATAGATGATTATGTACGAGTAGATGGATACGTGAGGGGCTGTCCTATGGGCGAAAGGGACCTTCTGGAGCTGTTGACGTCTCTCCTTTTAAACACCAAGCCCTCTTTCCCTGAATACTGTGTCTGTGTAGAGTGTAAATTAGCGGGGACTATCTGCCTTCTTATGAGCGAAGGAAAACCCTGTATGGGACCGGTAACCAATGCCGGTTGTGGAGCTCTATGCCCTTCTCACGCAAGAGCCTGCTATGGCTGCTGGGGACCAGCACCGAATGTCAACGCGCCTGCTCTGGCCAAGAAATTTGAACAATTGGGTTTATCCCCCGATGATATTGTGAGAAAGTTTACCCAATTTGCCAGTCCCAAGATTGAGTTTCGTAAGGGAGCGGAAATGTATGAGTGAAAAGGACATATTCATAGACTATTTAGCCAGGGTAGAGGGGGAAACGGCTATTAAGATTAATATCAAAGGTAACAAGCCTCAGGAGCTCAAGCTCAACATTTTTGAGCCTCCCCGATTTTTTGAAGGTTTCCTGGTAGGGCGAAAATACTACGAGGTTCCCGATATAGTATCCAGAATCTGTGGAATATGTCCAGTCTCTCACATGACTACGGCCCTTAGAGCTATAGAAAAGGCTATGGGAATCAATCCCAGTCAACAAACAAGGATTTTGCGTCGACTAATGGCTCTTTCCCAGATGGTATCCAGTCATCTCATTCACCTTTATATGCTAGCTATGCCTGATTATCATGGCTACTCCGGGGCTCAAGAAATGCTACCCGAATTTGCAGAGGAGCTATCCCGTCTTATGCGAATGAAAAAAGTAATGAATGATCTCACCGCCGCCATTGGAGGTAGGGCCAGTCATCCAGTAAGTGCGGTCGTAAATGGCTTTACTGATCTTCCCTCTTCTCAGGAGTTAGAGAGACGACAGCGAGACCTGGAGAAAATAGAGACCGACGCAGTCAAAACGGTAAGAATGGTATCTGAGTTTTCCATCCCTGATTTTTGCCGAAAAACCGAATATGTAGCTCTGAAAGCGGCTAATCGCTACGCCATGATAGAAGGCAACATCGTTTCCAGTGCGGGTCTGGAAATTCCTGAGCAAGATTATGATAAGTATTTTGAGGAGCAAGAGGTTTCTTACAGTATGGCCAAGCGAGCGAGAGTTAAAGATAGGAACTCTTTGATGGTAGGAGCTCTGGCTCGATTGAACCTCAAATTTGATCAACTTCCGCCTTCGGTAAAGAAATTGGCTAAAGAAGTAGGATTCAAACTTCCTGATTACAATCCTTTCCATAATAATCTAGCCCAGTCTCTGGAGATTTTCTACGGTATTCAGGAATGTCGACAAATTCTAGAGAATCTGAAACTCTCTCTGGAGAATAATAACTACCGGGTAAGGGCCGGAGAAGGAGCAGCCTTCAGTGAGGCGCCCCGGGGACTACTCTACCATCGATATACCATAAATGCCAGAGGGGTAATAGAAAAGGCTAACATAGTTACCCCCACAGTACATAATTTTGCCAATATTGAAGAGGATCTGCACCATTTAGTGATACAAAACAGTGATTTACCAACGGCAAAGATCGCCCTTCTCTGTGAAATGCTGGTTAGAGCCTATGACCCGTGTTTTTCCTGTTCGGTGCATTAACTCTTCTTTAGAGCAGCGAATATAAGCCAAGGGAGAATAAGATGGAACGTTTTGAAACCACATATATATCAAGGTTTTGTGAACTATGCGGAGATGTGTTTACCGCAGGAGGTCTCCAGGAGACCCTGCAGGTTTTAACTAAGGGATGTACCGAAGCCTTGAAGGTAAAGGCTTGTTCCATTCGGATTCTGGATGAAAAGGGAAAAAGACTGGAAATAAGGGCAGCCTATGGACTAAGCCAGGAGTACCTCAAAAAGGGACCGATAGAGATAGAAAAAAATCCTCTGGATCAGAAAGTCTTGAGGGGAGAAATAGTGAGCACTCTTGATGTGAGCAAAGAACCTCTTTTTCTATACCCTAAAGAAGGTAAGAGGGAGGGGATATGCTCTCTTCTTTCGGTTCCTCTTAGAGTGAAGGAAAAACCAATAGGTGTCCTCCGAATCTATACCTCCCGACCTCACCAGTTTAAAAAGAGTGAAGTAAGCATTGCCAATACTCTTGCCCTTGAAGGAGCAATTGCCATCGAAAAAGCCCGACTCCAGCAGAGAATGCAAACCCTTATGGAAATAGCCAAGACCATCAACTCTACTCTTGATCTTTCTGAGGTTCTCGAGCTCATTGTCAAGAGTGCGGCCAAAACAATGGGATACAAGGCTGCTTCTTTGAGACTTCTAGATAGGGAGGGAGAAACCCTCAAAATCAGAGCAACCTATGGCCTGAGCAAAAAATATCTGGAAAAGGGACCGGTCCGAGTCAGTGAGAGTCCTTTGGACCAGGAATGCTTAGCGGGAAAACCGGTCAATATTTCTAATATTAATACCGAGCCTCGCGTTGGCTATCGAGAAGAGATAAAACGAGAAGGAATATCGTCGGTTCTCTATGTTCCCCTATTAGTAAAGAATAAAGCCATCGGATTACTGCGAGTCTATTCATCTCTTCCTCACCAGTTTACCCCTGATGAGGTGGATTTTCTATCCGCCCTGGCCAACCAGGTGGCAACCGCCATTGAAAACGCCAGGTTATTTGAACACATGAAGAGAGACTATGAAGACCTTACCCAGAATGTGTGGAAATGGTATGACTGGGGTTCTCGCCCTCCTAAATTATGAATAAGACCGCAGCTATTAGATGAATTTACATCAGAATTATTAGAGATACGAAGGGATAAAGTTAAAGCTATCGATGCTAAATCGGCATAGATGATCCTTCTGTTGCATAATCCAACTAAAATATACATTTTAAAATCCTAAAGACTAACCTCCCGCCTACCCGAGTACCAGCCCTTTCGTTTTTTGCCTCTTCAGGACTACCGGCTCTCTGACCGAAACTTTCATTTATAAGTAGAAGCTAAAACAGCAGAGGTTGACAATCCTGCCTAAACCCGACTTTCCGTAATACATGGCAAGCAAGAGCACAGTCACATCTGGTACATTTATATTATCACACTCTTGTAGGCGTCACCTGCCCCCCCCTAGAATCGGTCCAGTTTGTGTATTAGAATGTTACCAAGAAAAGGGGGATTGAAATGGCCAGAAGAAGCTACAGGCCTGAGCAAATAATTAACAAGCTACGGGAAGCAGAAGTCCTTCTCAGCCAAGGATCTAGTGTGGGCGAAGCTGCTAGGAAGATAGGGGTAACATAACAGACTTATTATCGCTGGCCAAGAGAATACGGTGGGATGAGAATTGGAGAGGTCAGAAGATTAAAGGAACTTGAGTTGGATCAACTTATTCTTGAGTAGGATATGTGGGAAAGTATTCATCAACTGGGAACGTGTAAATGCTCTCAAGGACCACACTTCAAGCGTTGGCGCCTGGCAGGACTCGAACCCACGGCACGCGGTCTAGGAAACATCAGGCGAAGCAAAAGCGACTTAGAAAACTGAAGGAATTCTTCAAAAATGACATTTTGCCTCATTCTAACTACCTCTATAATTTTGATACTAAAATTCTCTTCTTTTTAATAATAAAGTAATCTATCGGTAGGTCAATCGGAAGTCGAACCGAAGGACAAAGAAATTTCTTCCGTCGCTGTTCTCGTATGTCGTATATCGTATATGGTATATCGCAAAAGACCCTAAAACACACAATACAATAACATTCACGCACTTTTTCTTTTCGATATACGATATACTACATACTATATACGATTAGAAAATGTGCTTCGGTAGACCATATAATTTCCTGGTTCATCAACGATAGTGACTGAATAAACCTGTAAACACTATGAATATTGGATTTTGTCATTGAGAATGTGGAAGTAGGGCTAGCTTCCCCACTCTTCTTTTAAGGTAAGTTGTTTTCTACATCTGGGGCAGAGAATACGTAGATGGTCAGAACGTCCCAGAGGTGCTCCTTTTTTCCGTGATACCCTCTCTTCTAGCAGCCCTATTTCTTCATGGGAAGCAAGAAATAGATTAGGATTGGAAAATGCCTGGGGGCCTAACCTCTCTACCAGCCAGTGAAGATGTTTTTGCGTAGTAATGGGTTCGCCGCAGTACTCACAGAATACCAGTTTATCTTCCACCTTAACCAAGCACTCTTTCCTATCCAGAGTAGCTAAGTCATACTTCTGGGTTAGGTGAACTCCTTTTTCAGTAAGGCAGTTGGCCTCACATTGACCACAGAAGATACAGACATCATAATGAAGGACCATTCTGCGAAAACCAGGAGGGGGAAGACCTGAAGATCCGTTTGTCGTCTCCACTATCTCAATAGCTTTGGCCGGGCAGACATTAGCGCAAGCCCCGCAAACAACACATTCTTCCTGGCTGAACTCTGGTTTACCTCGATAAGCAGGAGCTGCCGGCGCAGCAATTTTAGGAAATTTAGTAGTGTAGGGACCTTTTATCAGAGCAGTGAAAGCTTCTTTTAGCTCTCGCAATTTAGGGTATTTCATTTTTTGTCTTCCTTAAGTTTATCGACGACGCTCTTCTCCCAGAGTTTAATTCCGGAACGATGAGCAGCATGAGCAATAGCATGAGCCCCAGTAGGTGAACTCATTACGATAAAAACAATAGCCAGGATAGACTTCCATAAGAAATCGCTTAAAAGGAAGGTCCCGAAAAGGATAAAACAGGTTCCCAGGGTTACACACTTGGTTGAAGCCTGCAGACGATTATAGACATCAGGCAATCGCACCAGACCAATACAACCCAATAAATCAAAGGCTAATCCAACTATGAGGAATATTTTTCCTATTACTAGCACAATCTCACTCATCGAATCCCTTCCCTTCTAAGTATTTAGCCAAAGCCAGAGCTCCGATAAAGCCAAGCACAGCCCAGGCAATACCAATATCCATAAAGAATTTCCTGGGAGTGTAAATAGTGAAAAGGGCACAAAAACCAACCACCAGAATCCCCAGGATATCCACTGCTACAATCCTATCAGCAGGGGTTGGACCGCGAAAAACGCGGTAAAGGCATAAAAAACAGGAAATGATTAAGGGTAGAGAAAAAATGAGAGGTATGTCAGCTATCATTCAAAAATCTCCTTAAGAACCTTCTCGAACTTTCTAATAATCATCTCCGTAGCCTCTTCCACATCGGTCGTTCTTACTTTAATCCAGTGAACATAGAGATAGCCGTCATCGGTCATCTTTACGGACAAAGTACCTGGAGTTAAAGTGATAGAGTTCGCCAGAGCTACCTTCGCCGTAGTATTGGTAAGAGTAGTCTTGACCTTCACAATTCCTGGTTCAATAGGAAGAGCAGGATGGAGGACTCGATAGGCAACATCAAAATTTGCTAATAGACAGTAATAGGTAAACAGGGGAATATAGTAAAGAAGATAAGCCAGACGTTTAATTTGAAAGAAATTCTTTGCCCGCTCAACAAACACATCGCCAAACCATAAAGCAATAAATACAGATACAACCAGCCCCACCAATAGAGAAGGCAAATAGAGTGTCCAGGTAAGCACCATCCAACAAAGAAAAGATATAATACCCAGAACCAATTTCTTCATCCTATCCTCCCAGGATAAGACTGCTATACTTTATTCCCTCTTGTAAAACTTCTACTGCTGGCTCTAAAACTACCTTCATCACCGGATAAAAGAAAATCCCCAACCCCACACATACTACAGCTAAAACTATCATAGAAAAGCACATAGAAAGAGGGGCTTCTTTTATCTTCTCCAATTCTTTCTTTAACTTTCCGAAAAAAGTATTTCTCTGCATCCTCAAATAATAAGCTAAAGTTAAAACAGAGGCTAAAATAGCCAGCACAGCCAGGACAAAATGATTGGCCTGGACAAGCCCGATGATAATGAATAACTTGCTCCAAAAACCATTGAAAGGAGGAATTCCCGATATAGACAACGAAGCAATGGTAGAGGTTGCTCCGGTAACAGGCATTACTTTACTCAATCCCCCCATTTTATCCAGTTTTCTCGTTCCTACAGAGTATTCCACTGCTCCAGAGTTCAGGAAAAGAAGCGATTTAAAGGAGGAATGGTTCAATAAGTGAAAGAGCGCCCCCAGAATACCCCAGTAGTTCCCACATCCTAGACCTAGGATTATAAATCCCATCTGAGAAATAGAGGAATAAGCTAAAAGTCTCTTCAAATCATCCTGCCTTAGAGCCAGTAGTCCACCCCCGAATATAGAGAGCAAACCTAGAATCATGAAAACCCAGGAAAGCTGAAGATTAAAGCCAAAAACATTGAAGAATATCCTCATCAGAGCATAGACTCCCAGAGCCTTAATTAGTACACCGGAAAGCATAGCCGAAACAGGAGCAGGAGCACTGGGATGAGCATCAGGCAGCCAGGCATGAAAAGGAATCATAGCTGCTTTTATTCCGAAACCAGTCAAAAAGAGCACCATAGAAAAGGAAAGAAGAGTGCTGCCATTCCCCTGAATAGTTCTTCCTACATCAGCCATATTTAGACTTCCAGTCAAACCATAGAGAAGCCCTATGGAGAAAAGGATCAGAATAGTAGCAATTGACCCCATAACCATATATTTAAAAGACGCTTCCAGCTCCTCTGCTTCTACCCCAAAAGCAACCAGAGCATAGGAAGATATGGCAGCAATTTCGGCAAAGACAAAGAGGTTAAAGAAATCTCCGGTGAGAACAACTCCGTTCATTCCGGTAAGCATAAGCATAAAAAGACCATAGTATTTGGACTTGGCGGTGAACTTCTTCATATAGCTGACCGAATAAACAATAGCCAGAAAGCCAACTACATTTATTATGATGAGCATAAGCCGACTTAATCCATCTAAAACCAGGTTTATCCCCTGGGGAGGAAGCCATTTCCCCATGCTATAGACGAGAACCTCCCCTTTATCCAGGCTAAGAATTAAAATAAAGGGTAAAATAGCTAAGATAAGAGCAGCAATACTAGCCAATATGTCACTATATATTTCCCTCATCTTTCCTAAGAGGACTATAACGAAAGCTGTCCCTAAAGGAATAGCTATAAATAAAGGAAGAAGATTCATTACACTACCCTTTCAATTTCCGAATCTTGGTTATATCAAATGTCTTGTATTTTTGATAGATACGCATACAAAGAGATATAATTAAAGCTAAGCTAGCTATACTAATAACTATGGCGGTAATGACCAATGCCTGAGGTAAAGGGTCAACAAAATTTGTCCCTTCTACTCCCGGCGTAACAATAGGAGGGAAGCCTCCTTTCTTATAACCTAAAAGAATCAAAAAAAGGCTGACCGAATACTCCATAATCACTATTCCCATAACTATCTTTAACAGATTCTTTTTAATTAAAACACAATAAAGACCGATAAGGAAAAGTATAAAAGATAAGAAGAATATCATTTTTGTTCTTCTCCCCCTTCTCCGGCAACTCTAAAAATAACTAAGGCCAGAAAAACTGCAAATATTCCTCCCCCTACCTTCAATCCAATAGCAATATTAGCTAAAGGAATAAAACCAGCGCTGAGAAGCTTCAAAGGCTCTCCCTTAGGAAGAAAGTTAGAAAAAAACCATCCGCCGAGAAAAATTCCCAAGACAGCCAAAATAAGAAAAAAGAGGGCGCCTGTACTTTCCAAAAGGGCAGCGAGAGACCTTTTCATCTTTTTCTCCGCTACCTCCGTTCCGTAGGCAAGAGTAAGAAGGATAAAAGCAGAAGCAACCACCACTCCACCGGGAAAACCCCCCCCTGGAGTAAGATGCCCGTGTAATATTATATATACACCAAAAAGGATAACTATAGGAGCAAGAAATTTGATAACCGTCTTTACAATAAGAGTCATTCCCTTGTTGTCTTTCATTTCCTCCCTGCTTTCCTTAATACTATAATAGCTCCTAATATAGCTGTGAAAAGAACGGTTGCCTCTCCTAGTGTATCATAAGCTCTAAAATCTAAAAGTACCGCAGTAACTATATTTGCCGAACCTGTTTTAACCAATCCTTCCCTGATATAGCCTTCAGAGACTCTCATCAAAGGAAAACCAAATTGGGGAAGATCCAGGAGCGCTCTATAAGCAAAGAAAGCAAAAAGAACCAGGAAGATAGTTGTCACTACGGCGCTGAAGGTTTCTTTTGCTCCCTTTCTCCCCATAGTATCCTTCTCTATAGGGACAGCTCTTATTAAAATAACTAAAGCTATTACCTCTACTATGGTCTGGGTAATGGCAGTGTCTGGGGCCTGAAGATAGAGAAATGTCACACACAAAATCAGCCCGACTAAAGTCAGGGAAATCACTGCCGACAGCAGGTATTTGGTGTGAATCGCTACTAACGAGCCTAGAATCATAAGAATTATCAGACTATAGAGCTCAAGCATCTTTTTCTCTCTCAGTTATAATACTAGAAACACCACCAGTAAAACCATAAGACCTAGAAGGCACCAGGCAAGATAAGTATGCAGGATGCCATTATGCAAGCGACTTCCACCTCTACCCATTAATACTACCAGGGAAGCCAGGCCTTCCCAGACATAATTGACTAATCTATCCAGCCCACGCAGAACCCAGGCAACTGCCTGACAAAAGCTCATACCCCAGTTATAGAAGTCCAATTTTTTCTTCTGGGCAGCTCCATATATTCCTTTTAAGCCACTAAAATCTCTCACAGTATCATAAAACTCAACTCCAGAAACCTTCATTTCAGGGCTTGCTTCTTCTCCCCCAATATAGGAGGTATCTTCTCGGAATAACTTCACTTTACTTAAAAGATAAATAACTCCTCCTATAACAAGGCCAATAATGATTAGAGTGGTAGTCAATCCCGGCCGCCACCAGCCTAACCATTCACCTGATGGCGGAACCCCTGCTACAGAATCAAGAATAAAGAGCTTCAGAGGAATTCTATAGGCAAAGACTCCAAAAACAACGCACAGTGAAGCTAGTACTATCATGGGAAGAGCCATAGAAAAGCCTAATTTCCTCGCTTTTTCTCCCATATCCTCTGGTTGAGAAGTAGAAGGAGTTCCCAAGAATGTAGCGTGGATAAGCTTGATGAAGCTAGCCAGAGTCAAAGCACTGCCAAATAAAGCGGCAAGAAGCCAGATTATCCAGAAGTTCCCTCCTCCTCCCAGTCTTCCCAGCT
Organism: Candidatus Aerophobetes bacterium Ae_b3a; assembly: GCA_005223095.1. Taxonomy (GTDB): domain Bacteria; phylum Aerophobota; class Aerophobia; order Aerophobales; family AE-B3A; genus AE-B3A. Next base: position 10,995 of record NJBQ01000018.1, on the reverse strand, counting down.
CCACTACTCCCTGGTAAATCATCCACTTAGAGAAGAATCCATTAAAGGGAGGAACGCCTGAAATAGACAAAGCAGCAATAAAGAAGGTAACAAAAGTAATAGGCATCATCCTGGCTAATCCTCCTAGTTTATTCAGTTGGGTAGTTTTCTTTCTATGTTCTACCGAACCTCCTCCCAGGAAGAGGCATACTTCGTAGATAGTATGGTTGAGCATATGAAATATTCCCCCGGCAATAGCCAATGGAATACCAGTTCCAATGCCTAAAACCATATATCCTACCTGGCTAACCGTCTGATACGATAAGAGTCTTTTCAAATCATTCTGCACCAAAGCCATCATTGCCATAGCGACAATGGTAAAAGAACCCACCAGCATCAAAAGAAGGCTCAATCCAGAATTGGGATAAAGATGAAAGAAATCCAGACAAATCCTGTAAAGAAAATAGATACCTAATAGTTTGTCCAGAGAAGCGGGCAAAAGAGCCATCACCGGCAAGGGAGCTTTCTCCGCTGCCTCAGGAATCCAGGTATGAAAAGGCATAGCTCCTGCTTTGGCCAGTGCTCCTGTTGCTAACAAAATAAAAGCAAATATAGATAGAGCGCTATTAAGGGGTATTGAACCTATCTCTTTTATCTCCAATGTTCCACTCAAATGGTAGAGGAAGAGCACTCCTAAAATCAAAGCAAAATCAGAGGCTCCTATAATGAGTAGCCCCTTAGTGGCCACTCGATAAGAACCCAGGGAGAGAAGAGCATATAAGAGGAGGCCCAGTGCTCCCCAGAAAAGCAGAAACACGATAAGATTACTAGCTAAAATGGCACCGCTAGAGGCTGCTATTGTCCAGAGAAGATAGGCGTAATACTCTTTTAGCCTCTCTTTTCCTCTCATAAACTTTACCGAATAAAGAGAGATAAGAACGCCAAATAAAGCAAGGAAGATGAGGATAAAGGAAGAGAAGTGATAACTTCGCAGTGAAAAATTTATTCCTCCCAGGATTGGCAGCCAGGCTTGAGTAAAAATAAGCTCCTCACTTCCAAAAATGAAAATAGCCAGGATAAAGGTAGCAAGCATAGCTACAAGCGAAAGAACCTCTTTCATCCATTTCTTAGATAGGAGAAAACAGACAGCCCCAGCTATCAGAGGCAGCAATATAGGATAGAGCAATATATTAGAACTCATATACACCTCACTTGAAAATATTGGCTACGGCAATGTTAGGCAGCTCCAGAACCTGGCTGACAAAAATACCAATAACCAGGGAAATAATGCCTAAAAAGAGCACACATGCCACCGTAGACCACTTTTTTAAAGGAGCACGTCCTAGTGTTCCCTGGCCTAGAAAGATACCATTGAATAATCGAAAAAGATAAAGCATAGTGAGAATAGCTGCAAACACAGCTAAGGCAGCGATAAAGAAATGTCCTTCTTTTACCGTGGCTAAAACTATCATCAGCTTAGCATAGAATCCACCAAAGGGAGGAAGCCCTATAATAGAAAGGGAGCAAAAGAGAAACCCTATACCGGTCAAAGGCATAGTCTTTATCAGCCCTCCCAGTTTATTAATATCTCTTTCTTTATACTGCTGTTCTACAGCTCCTGCCCCCAGAAATAGACCAGCTTTGGCTATTGCATGGGTAATGAAATACAAAAGGCCAGCCAAAAAACCTATTTTACTAAGTAGAGCAAATCCCAATAAAATATATCCTACCTGGGATACAGTAGAATAAGCAATAATTCTCTTGATATCTTTTTCCCGTAGAGCTGCTCCCGCACCAATTAAGGAGGAGATGACTGCCAACCAAAGAATCCAGCCACCAGACCAGTTAAAGGTATAACCAAATAAACGAAGAAAAGCAAACAATCCTACCTCTACCTCTACTCCGGAAAGAATGGCACTCATAGGAGAAGGAGCCACCGGATGAGCCTCTGCCAGCCAGGTATGTATAGGTAGACAGGCTGATTTAGCAATTATACCTAGAAAAATAAGAAAGAGAATGCCTTTCAAGTTAGAAATCTCTATTCCCTTCAACTGAGTTATGCTCAAGGTACCAGTCTGATTATAGAGAAGAATAAAACCTAAGAGCATAAAAGAAGAGCCCAGGAAAGTCATCAGAAAAGTCTTATCAGCAATTCTCACTATATTTTCTTCTCGATGAAAACCAACTAATCTCCAGGTGGCCAGAGCGGCTATCTCCCAGAAGATGTAAAGAAGAATTAGATTTTCCGAAAAGGCGACTCCAATCAAAGAAGCAATGATTAAAGGAATCATAAAATAGTATTCTCTCTGGTTATCATAGGACTTCATATAGGTTAGAGAGTAAATGAGAGCAATCACTCCTATGAAAGAAAAGACCAGGGCAAAGATGAGACTTATTCCATCAGCCAGGAAGGAAAGACTAAAAAATCCGCCATTCTGTGAGATTAAATTAATCCCGATTATCTCTTCTTTCATAACGGGACTGATCAAAAAGAGAAGGAAAATAAAAGAAAGCAAAACAACAACGAGCGCCCAGAAATCTCTGACTTTCTTAGGAAACAAGAGACAAAGAATCGAGCCGACTAAAGGGACAAAGATACTTAAAATAAGGTATGTATCAGCCATTCTATTTCTCCAGCTTCCTTCTGATTCTCTCAGTTTTCTTTCGGCATAGTCTTAACAAATCCTCTCCCCTTAATTCCCGCTGACCAGTCTTATTATTTATGGTAATTATCCTTTCGGTGCAGCAATAACAGGGGTCAATAGAGGCTAAAATTAAAGTAGCATCAGCCACGCTTTCTCCCGGTACTGTAACCTTACAAGTAGGAAGATTCACATAAGTGGGAGCTCTTACTTTGAGACGTACCGGGGTATTGGAACCATCGGAGCGAACATAGTGAAATGTTTCTCCCCGGGGAGCCTCATGATGGCCTATCCCTTCGCCAGGAGGAATTTCTTTCACCTTAACAGCTATCTCACCCCTCACCTTACGCAGTCTTTCCAAGCACTGGCCAATGATTTTTATAGATTCAAAACACTCCAGAAGTCTCACTACCGTCTTAGCCAGAACATCTCCTCCCTCTTGAGTGATTACCTGCCAGTCTACCAATCCATAAGCAGCATAGGGCTCATCTCTTCTCACATCAATATCTACGCCAGAGGCTCTGGCAGTAGGACCCACTGCACAATAAGCAATAGCATCCTCTTTAGAAAGCACTCCCACTCCTTTAAGACGAGCAGCAAGTACAGGATCATCTAGAGCAGCTTTAGTTAACATTCCTATCTTCTTCTCTACCTCATTTAAACCCTTTAAGAGAGGAGCTATATCCTCCTCCTTTATATCCCGCAGCACTCCACCTGGCTTCATCATCGCATAATGATTTCTATTACCGGTAACAGCTTCAAATAGCTCCAGGATAGGCTCCCGATATTTCCAGGCCCACATCCATAAGGTATTGTATCCAATAAAATGCCCGGCCAGGCCCAGCCACAATAGATGAGAGTGCAGCCTTTCCATCTCTCCTATAATGCTTCTAATATATTTAGCCCTCTCCGGAATTTCAATACCAGCAATTTCCTCCACCGCATTACAATTAGCAATAGGATGAGAGGTAGAACATATTCCACAGATTCGCTCCACCAAAAAGACCATTTGGTCGAAAGTTTTTGACTCAGCTATTTTTTCAATCCCCCGATGGTTATAGCCAAGATGAACATTGATATCAACAACTTTTTCTCCTTCCACCACTAGTTCAAAAAACTCTGGTTCTTCTTGCAGAGGATGAAATGGACCAATAGGAATAACAGTCTTGTTCTTCATTTTTTGCTCTTCACCTTTTGTCTTAGAGGATAATCCCCACTGGGCCAATCGTCGGCCAGCAACAATCTTCCAGGATCAGGATGGTGTAAAAATTCTACTCCCAAAAGTTCAGTAATCTCTCGTTCTATCCAGCTAGCTCCTGGAATCAAGATACTAATAGATTCGACTTCATACTTATTCTTAGGAAGCAATATCTTGAAAGTAATGATTTTATTGAGTTTATCAAAGGAAAAGTGGTAGAGCATCTCTATCCCGTGTGGAGTATCTATTCCCGACTCAATAATAAATCTTGCCTTCTGCTTGTTGAAGATAAACTCAACTATCTCTAATAGATCATCTCTAGAGATGGTGACATAATACCTCTTAGGAGATTTTTCCTCCCAGCCAAGGATCTTTCCTTTGAACTTTTCTTTAAGTTCTTTTATCACATCTTCCACAGGCACTATTCTCCTCTATCATAAGCTGTTAATGACTTTGACCACCCCATCAATCATAGCCTCCGGTTTAGGCGGACAACCTGGAACATAGGCAGTCACCGGAAGAACTTTATCAAAAGGGCCCACGATATTATAACTACCAGCAAAAATGCCACAACTGCAAGCACAGCCGCCTATAGCAATCACTATTTTAGGGGAAGGCATCTGCTCATAAACTCTTTTTATCCTGGGAAGAGCCTTGCGGGTAATAGCTCCACTGGCCAGAATAACATCAGCGTGGCGGATACTCCCTGTGAGAATGATACCAAACCTCTCCAGGTCAAATTTGGGCGTAAGGCAATCAAGAATCTCAATATCGCAGTTATTACAGGAACCGCTGCATAAATGGAACACCCAGATGGATTTCTTTAATGCCCACAATTTACTCACTTTTATAATCCTAACAAGGCCAAGACAAATCCTATTAAGGCAAGAGGAAATAGTCTCAGCCAGAAAAATCGTAATGACTGGTCTATTCTTAAACGCGGGTTGGTATTCTTCACCAATATTATCAATACCAATATTAGCAAGTATTTCACGATTGACCAGAGAATAGACCATCCCTCAAATCGCAGTCCCCCTAAAAACATAGTGATAAGAAAAACAGGCATAGTAAAAAGCATCATAGAACGGGTCAGCTTAAAGATGGCTAAGGGAGGACCAGAGTATTCGATAAAGGGACCGGCCATAATCTCCTGCTCTGCTTCCGGTATATCAAAAGGAGCTAAAGTCAGTTTTGCTTGCATGCAAAGGAAAGCCACTATGAAAGCAATAAAAGAAGAAAGATGATGAGTTAACATCATACCATTAGCTTGTTGGTAGAGAACAATGGAGCCTATTCTGATACTGGCAATCCTAACTAAGGGTGTAAATATGGCAATAATAAAGGGAAGTTCATCTGCCAGGACTAATTTCATCTCCCTGCTGGCGCCCAGAGCTGCCAAAGGATTACCAGAGGCAGAGCCCCCAATTATGATAGCTAAAGAAGGGAGCATGCAAAGATAGATAAGTACAATAACATCTCCCATGAAGGAGATATTGGGCTCCAGATTCATCCTCCAGAGAATGAGGGAGACCAAAGTTACCCCGATTAGGCCGATGAGAGGAGCTAATAAAAATCCAGTTTTCTTAGCTGCTTTCGGCACAATAGTCTCTTTTCCCAGCAGTTTAAAGAAATCAACAAAGTTTTGATACCAGGGAGGGCCGACCCGCCACTGGATACGAGCAGTAACCTTTCTATCCACCCAGCTAGCCAGCAGACCAATTACTGCAGTGAAAAGAAAACCAGGGAAAACAATAAAGTAAAAAATATTAGCCAACATCTACCCTACTCTCGCTTCCAGGAAGTAACCTGGGCAATAACATTCCCTAATTTATGTCTATTTTTCTCTAAATCTTCTTCGAATTCCCCATACTTAATTGCCCCTTTAGGGCAGGTACCCACACAGAGAGGTACTTCTTTATTTTCCAGCCTACCCTCACACAAATCACACTTAAAGGTAAGAAAAGGTATTATTTCAAAACAGATAGTTCCAAAGGGACAAACAACAGCACAAGATTTACATCCCACACAGAGAAGATTGTTCCTTTTCAGGGTTTTATCGCTTTCTAATTGTTCCAGCGCCTCATAACGGCAAGCATTAAGACAAGGTGCATCTTCACACTTTCGGCAGATTAGCTGAAAATGCAGCCACTCTCTGAGCGAAAGCACACCATTATTGTCACTATGATAGGGATAACTACACTTGCATTCCACTGTACATTCTTCACACCCTGCACACTTATCTAGATCAATAAATAACCGTTTAGCCATTCTGAATTTAATCCCAAATAGTAGGAAAATCCTTTATTTTATCATAAGTAAATACAGGCCCATCACGACAAACCAGAAATTTACCCATCTGGCAATGGCCACATTTGCCTATCCCGCAGGACATATTCTTTTCCATAGAAAGAAATATATTGTTCCACTTATAACCTATGTCAAGCAGTTTCATGGTAACGAATTTCATCATTATGGGAGGACCACAGACCACAGCTACACTCTCTTCGATACTCTCAATTTCTTCATTGAGGTTATCGAGAGTATAGGTTACCAGTCCTACCTTCCCTTTCCAATTTTCATCCCCCTCGTCCACGGTAATCCTAAAGTGAATCCTCTCTGGATTTATCTTATGCCAGTCTTGCAAAACAGCATTTTTATAGACAATATCGGAAGGGGTTTTGGCACCGTAACAAAAAAGAACTCTTTTATACTTTTCGATATCATGAACAAGAGCAAAGAAAAGCGACCTCAAAGGAGCCAGACCTACTCCTCCACCTACAATTAGAATCTCTTTATCCTCAAAGTCGGAAAGTGAGTACTCTTTTCCATAAGGCCCCCGTATTCCTACCACTCCACCAGGAGTTAAACTATGCAGGGCCGAGGTCACAGTTCCCGTTTCCATAATGGTAACCTTAATCTTCTCTTTTTCATAAGGAGAAGAGGAAGGAGTAAAGGGAGCTTCTCCCAATTCTGGTACGGTTAATTGAATAAACTGACCTGCCTTAAAATGTAGAGGCTCCTCTGGCTCAAGAACAAATGTCTTAATATTAGGAGTCTCCCTAGTTACTTCTTGAATTTTTGTTTTTATGGGTTGATATGGATTTTCCACTTTTTCATCCTCTTACAACTCAGCAAATTCCTCTGCTATTTTTAGCTATCACTTAAACTCTTTGTCCTCACCTTTTTTACAGCTTCCCTCATATCTATTTTACCGATGCAGACACTAATACATCTTCCACATCCTGTGCAGGCGTCCAGTCCCATATTCTCCGGAAAAAAGTCGAATTTGCAGAGAAGTCGATTAGCAAACCGCTGAGAAAGCTTACTTCTTGGATTTGCTCCTGCTGCTACACGGGCAAATCCTGTATAAAGACAGCCATCCCAGAGACGAATTCTCTCAAATCCCTTCTTTCCCTTTTTATCAAAAAGTAAAAAACAACGACAGGTCGGACAAATATGATTACAGCCAGCACAGTCTACACAGGGCTCAGCTACCTCTTCCCAGGCCGGGGAATCAAGGCTATCTTTTATAATCTCTCGAAAACTCTCCTCAAAATCAAAATCTCTATTAATTTCTTTTACTCTATTAACTAGATTGGCACGGTTTTTATCTCTTTCCTCTATTTGTCCTTCTTCTGGTTCTCTAAACAGCTCTTTACTCCCCTCCACTATGCTTTTCCCTTTGTCTGACCATATCTCTACAATAAAACCTCCCTTAATGGGAGAAAGATTGAGGTCAAAGCCCTCTTTGGGATAGGGGCTTACATTGAGAAGAACACAAAAACAGGTTTTGGCAGGAACTGTGCAATCACTAGAAATGAGAATAATATTTTTTCTCGCCTCAATATAAAAAGGATCTTTAAAATCTCCATCGCTATATACACTATCCAAGATTTTAAGAGATTCTAAATCGCATGATTTTGCACCCAGGATAATCTTTTCCTCTTTATTGGAAAAGGAGGGAGAAGCAAAGTACTGGCTTACCGTTTCCTGAGGAGGGATAAGAAAAGACTTAAGAGATTGGATAGGACGAATTTCCCCCAGAGCAATATCGTCTAATGAGTCACTTCTTACTCTTTCATAAAAAAGAAAATCTCCCTTTCTGCGGGGAGCATAAAGGGGGCTTTTTTCGTTCAACTTTCTCATCAGACTACTAAAATCAGTCTGAGTGATAAAAAGATTCTCCACCTTCTCTCCCATAAATCTCTGACACCCAAATTCCAACGCTAGTTTGTGAAATTTTTCACAAACTAAACTACATTATAATACACCCATATTTTTTGTCAAGACGTGTTAGGTAAATGTCAATACAAAGTAATTATGTCATACTTTCTGCAGAATGAAAATGTCATACCCCTACCGGTAAAGCTTCCATCTGAGAAGGAGCGTATCTTTCATCTTGTTGAGGCACAATAGGTTTATGAGGAAGTTATTCTACCTCAGGCTTTCTGGTGAACTTTTTGGTTGTATTTGGGCAAAAACACAGAGTGTGGATACTCATTTGCCCCCTCTAGACTAGAGATTGCTCAAACTTATGATTCTATTTATGAGCTTCTAGGAGCTTACTGCAAATAGCCAGCGGAATTTTCGTGCCCTTTTCCCTTTATCATATCCAGGGCATGGGGGACAAGGGGAAGAATGATATCCAGGCATTCCTTGACTGCCTTAGGGCTTCCGGGAAGATTGATGACGAGGCTTTTTCCTCTAATTCCGGCAATTGCCCGGGAAAGAATGGCGGTAGGAGTAATCTCAAAACTTTTCTGACGCATAAGCTCAGCAAAACCAGGAATCTTCTTTTCTACTACTTCCCTGGTAGCCTCGGGAGTGACATCACGCAAAGATAGACCTGTTCCTCCGGTGGTCAAAACAAGATCTGCCTTGAGCTCGTCCGCTGCTTCTTTAATGGCCTGGCTTATAGAAGCCTTCTCATCCGCGACGATTTCATATTCTATCACCTTACCCATACCCTCTATTATCTGCTTGATAAGAGGTCCACTTGTATCTTCTCTCTTTCCTTCTGAACAGCTATCACTCACCGTGATTATTACGATCTTCATCATTTGAACCTATCCTTATCTCATCGCCTACTTTTACTTTTCCACCTTTTAGAACTTCGGCGAAGATGCCTTCCTTGGGCATAATGCATTTCCCCACTCTTTTATAAATGGCACAGTAGGTGTGGCACTCTTTTCCAATTTGAGTCACCCTTACCTTTATTTTGCCCTCGATCTCGATTTTATCACCCACTTTCAGTCCAGCCAGATTCAAGCCTTCGGTGGTGATATTTTCAGCAAAATCGCCAGGCTTCAATCCTTCATCTTTCGATTTCTTAATCCTGGGGCATTCATTCTGAGATTTGATACTCTCCCAGGAAAGAAAGCTTATCTGTCGATGCCACTTTCCACTATGGGCATCCCCTAAAAGACCCCAGCCTTCTTTCAAGTAACCTTCCTTAACTGGCAGTTTGGGCACCCCCTTGGCTTGACTCTGGTTAATCGAGAAAACTCTCCCTTTCATTGTTACCTCTCTTTCCTAAAAAAATCTCCACTTCTTCCCCCGCTTTTTTTGATCAGTCTGATATAGGAAATCTGCATGGTTTTATCCACTCCCTTACACATATCATAGATGGTCAATGCGGCAACTGTAACGGCGGTTAGGGCCTCCATCTCCACTCCAGTTCTATCCACTGCAACTACCTTAGCCTCTATCTCAATTTCATTTTTTCCTAAATCAAAATCTATTTTTGAATGGGTAATTCTTAAAGGATGGCACATAGGAATGAGCTCGGGTGTCCTTTTCACAGCCAGGACCGCTGCTATTCTAGCGCATTCCAATACATCCCCCTTGGGAATCTTCCCTTGTCTAATAAGCTCTATAGTCTCCAGGGAGAGAATAATCTCTCCTCTAGCCACAGCCTCTCGTTTAGTAATCTTCTTGTCTCCTACATCGATCATCCTAACCCCCTATTTGAAACATATATTTATTTCTTTGATAAGGTGGTTCTGGTCTCCCTTTTAGCTTTTCCTTCATCGCTAAATCAAATAATATCTTAATTTCATGCTTCCCAGCTTTCTCCCCAAGGGGTTTTCTTATATCAATTTCTAGGTTGGAAGCCAGGCAAGGCTTGAGTTTTCCTGTGGCGGTAAGCCGTAGTCTGTTACATTGATGACAAAACGGTTGGCTTATAGGACTAATAAATCCCAAAACCGCCTTAGTATCATCGATTTTACAGTACCGGGCTACTGAGCCTGCAAAAAATGGTATAGGCTCCAGGCTCCCCCATTTTCTCTCTATAATCTCCTTTACTCTAAAATTTGAAAAATACCAGTCATTTTGTTCTAATCCATTAGTAGGCATATATTCGATGAAGCGGATAATCAAATTATTTTCCAGGGCAAAATTAATAAAATCAAGAATCTCGCCCTCATTAATTCCTTTCAGGACTACTACATTAATCTTAATCGGCTCCAGTCCTGCTTTCTTGGCCACCTTTATCCCCCTCAGTACCTGGCCTAGATTATCCTGACCAGTAATTCTGGTAAATCCCTTCCTGTTTAGACTATCCAGGCTCACATTGACGCGGGAGACTCCTGCTTTCTTCAATAAAGGAGCAAATTCTTCCAGCTTCACTCCATTAGTAGTTATCGGTAAATCCCTTATCCCCTCTATGCCTGAGAGCATTTCTATCAGTTCAACAATGTTGTTTCTCAGCAAGGGCTCTCCACCGGTAATTCTCACCTTTCTTATTCCCCAGTCAACAGCCAATCTGACTAGGTGGCTTATTTCCTCAAAACTTAAGAACTCCTCTCGTTTAAGATGTCTCATCGCCTCAAAAGGTCTGCAGTAAAAGCAACTTAAATTGCAGTGGTCAGTGACAGAAAGACGCAAGTAATTAGCCTTCATTGTAGAAGCTCCAGGAAAACTTCCTCTCCTTTTTCTATTCTTTCTACTTCTTTAGGTAAAATTAAAAAACTATCAGCCCACACCATTGATTTTAAGACGCTAGATTCTTGAGAGGTAGCGGGAACTGCCAGGTATTTGTCTCCTTTTTTGACTAATTTAGCCCGAATGATTTTTTTTCTCCTACCCCTGCTTGAAACTGCCTTTTCAAGGATAGCTTTCACTCTGATTCTCTGCCAATCATCTCGACCCAGCATGGAAAAAATAGCCGGACGC
>NJBQ01000098.1 GCA_005223095.1 Candidatus Aerophobetes bacterium Ae_b3a | reverse complement strand
CTACTTGTTCAATGCCTGGATCAGTCCCCTAAGCTCTTTGTCAAACTCTCTCTTGTTCGCGACAATAATTCTAGTCTGCGTCTTGACGGTAAGTTCCTGCGAGTCTTCTTCAGCCGTTTTGGTGAGGCGGACTTCAAACATCGGCAAGTTTTTCTTTTGTTTTCGTCATGAGCTCATTTAGGGTTGTGGTTTCTCCACTTAAAGACTCTTTGTAGGCTTGCTTTATCTTCGCGCTAAACCTAGGGTGATTCATGAGGATATAATCCTCAAGATCATCTTCGGTAATTCTCTGAAGAACAGCGCGAGGTTTGCCTCTGTATGTAATAATTACCTGTTCACCCTTATCGGTCTTTTTCAAGACCTCGCTGGTCTTTAGCCTTAATTCTCGAGTATTAACAAAGAGCATTGTATGTCTCCTCATCCTTAAGAATGTTTTTCATTTGTATAACATTGTAGCATACATTTGAAAAACGTCAAGAGGTATGATGGGATTCTGGATTTTGAAAATAACTTGCGATATCTGCAAATAACAAGGAGGAAGAAAAATGAAGAAAGGAATAGCAGTGTGCATTATGGTCTTTCTTGGCCTAATGTGGTCAACAACAGCCTTTTCTAACGAATATGATTTCAGAAAGACAAACTGGGGAATGAGCATGGAAGAAGTGGCAGAAGCAGAAAATGCTTTGGAACTCCAATATGGCGAAAGTCCCTTGCCCGGTGAATCGTACGAGGCAAAGGCAGGTGGTCTTGATTGCTACATAAACTATTACTACATCGGAGACAAACTTACCAGTGCTGAGTATGAGTTCAGTTATGAGGCTACTCTAGAGTATCTTTGTATTAATAACTACAGCCATCTCAAAGAAAAACTAGTGGAAAAATATGGCGAACCGATCAGGGATGAAGATATATGGATAGACGACCTCTATAAGGATAATCCCAAAAACTGGGGAAGGGCGGTTACCCGAAATCACTTACTACGTTATGCGCAATGGGAAACCCTTAACACAAGAATAACTATAATTCTGGCCGGCGACGAGTATGGAAATATAGCGTTGAAGATTAAATACCGAAGCCAACGAATAAAGGAATTTGAAGAAGAATTCACGGTAAAGGAGATCCTGGAGGTTTTCTGACTTTGAGTGCTCGCAGTGGATGACAATGGGAAAGTTGGAGGAATGATACAATATATTCCCATAGAGCATTCTTTCGCTGAAGGAAAGGACCTATATTTTATAAACTGTATCTGGGTTCACGGTTATAAAAAGGGAAGAGAAAGAGATGACCTTTACAGCTTTCATATGTGGGGGAAGCTGATTGAGTTGATATATATTGAGAAATTATGATACCTCTTTCAGTGTATTATCTAAGGGTGTAGAGGGAGAAAAGCCTTATTTTAGAAGTAAAAGAGGGGCAATGGAGCATGAAGAGTGGGATAAAATTGATTTAGCAAGGAGGAGGATTATGCAAAGAAGGAAATTAGGCCGAACAGACCTTAATTTGTCCACAATCGGAATGGGCACGTGGGCCATTGGAGGCGGTAATTGGAAGTTTGCCTGGGGTCCCCAGGATGATAGAGAGTCGGTTTTTGCTATTCATCGCGCTCTAGACCTAGGAATTAATTGGATAGATACAGCTCCCATTTATGGACTTGGTCATTCTGAGGAGGTTGTGGGCAAGGCGCTTAAGGGGTTGAAAGAGAAACCAATCATTGCCACTAAGTGTGGTCTGCTCTGGGATAGAGAGAGAAGTACCTCTTCTTGCTTGAAGAAGAAAAGTATCCTTTGCGAAATTGAGGCATCCCTTAAAAGACTAAGAGTAGATGTTATTGACCTTTATCAAATTCATTGGCCGCGACCCGACGAGGACATCGAAGAGGCCTGGGGCAGCATCGCAGACTTAGTAAAGAAAGGCAAGGTTCGCTATGCAGGGGTCTCCAATTTCAGTGTAGAGCAGCTAAAACGCATCCAGCCTATTCATTCTGTAGCTTCTCTTCAACCGCCTTACAGTATGCTTGAGAGAGGTGTTGAAGATGAACTGCTGAAATACTGCTCAGAAGAAGGTATTGGAGTCATTGTATATAGCCCTATGCAAAAGGGTCTCTTAACAGGAAAGTTTAACGCAGAGCGTGTTAAGAACCTACCCAAAGATGATCATCGGCGTGAAGATTCCCACTTTCAGGAACCTGAGCTCAGTGCAAATCTTAGATTAGTTGAAGACCTGCGTTCAATTACTGAAAAGAGAGACAAAACTGTAGCTCAGCTGGCAATAGCATGGGTCTTGCGTCGTCCTGAGCTAACTGCAGCTATTGTAGGTGCAAGACGTCCGTCTCAGATTGAGGAGACTGCTTCTGTTGGAGATTGGGTCCTTTCTGGGGAAGATATTAGGGCGATTAATAAGCTACTCGATGAGCGCCAGAAGGTGCTGAACCTGAGCTAAATGTGTAATGCTGGGAAGTTACCTATTGTTTTTGGTATACTCTTTAGCAGGGATAAAATACTACAAAAGAAAGTAAAGAAGAGAGTTGTGAGAGCAAAGCGCAAGGATAGGTGGATAATTAAGGTCGAGGAAAGGAGATTGGGAGATGGATGATCTTAATGGTATCAATTTTGGTTTAGGTACCTTACCGCTGCTATTAAACGCAAAAAGTCGTTCGATTTCTGCGGAAAATCCTAAAGGTGATACGGGAGAAGGGGGGAGAGAGATACCTGATGCCAGTAGTCCTGCCAGCAAATTGGGAAAAGGGTGGAAGGTTCGCCCCTGTATCACTCTGGCCAAGAATTCGACTGCCAATATAGCCAAAATCAAGGGACCGGGCATTATTCAGCATATCTGGATTACCGTTAATGAAAATGCCTACCGTGATTGTGTTCTCCGGTTTTTCTGGGATGGTGAAGAATCCCCTTCCATTGAGGTACCTTTGGGTGACTTCTTTGCCAACGGCCACGCACTACGCTATAATGTGAATTCCTTGCCAGTGGTGGTCAACCCCTCTGGTGGATTTAACTGCTATTGGCCAATGCCCTTTGACAAGAACTGTAGAATTACTATTGAAAATCAGCGATGTGAGGATATTGAGGGGTTCTTTTATCAAATCTCCTATACACTTTGTGATATTCCTGAAAATGCAGCGTACTTACATGCCCAATGGCGACGAGATGTAACCAACCGGCAGAAGCCGGAGTATATCATTCTGGATAGTATAAGTGGCCGAGGTCATTACGTGGGAACCTTTCTTGCCTGGACGCAGCTAGCCAATGGATGGTGGGGCGAAGGTGAGATCAAGTTTTTTATTGACGCAGACAGAGAATATCCTACTATCTGCGGCACCGGAACCGAGGACTATTTTGGAGGTGCTTGGTGTTTTGGTGATACATATTCTACACCTTTTCTTGGCTATCCTCTTTGCAGAAAAGAGGCTGGTGAAGTTCCCAAACACTCTCTTTATCGCTGGCATGTGATGGACCCAATAAGATTTGAAGAAAATTTGCGTGTCACAATTCAAGCACTGGGTTGGTGGCCTGATGGGAAATTCCAACCCCTATCCGATGATATTACTTCAGTGGGATACTGGTATCAGAGTGAACCGCATAGTCAATTTCCTAAACTTCCAACTATCGAGGAGAGATGGCCCAGATAGATTTAAACCTATAAGTTAATTCTCAGTACTAGGAGGAGAGATAAAGATGGTAGAAGTAAGCCGACTCGAGCACCTCTAGAGAGGAAGAAATGGACTTCATTTTTATCTATATAACAAATCCAAGCAAAGAAGAAGCAAGAAAAATAGCTAAGTACTTGCTTAAAAAGAAGTTAATAGCCGGTGGGAATATTTTTCCCATCAATAGTCTATACTGGTGGGAAGGGGAAATTGTAGATGAGAATGAATTTGTTTTAGTTGCAAAAACGATTGAGGCTAATTTCGAGAAAGTCAAGAATGAAGTGGAGAAGATTCATTCTTATAGATGCCCCTGTGTTATAAAAATTCCGGTGAGTTCCAATAAAAAATATTTTGATTGGCTGAGGAGCGAAGTCAAGTAACAGATATTGGCTCACAGGCCGATTCTGCGGAATTTGCCTATTTTCTAAGAATAGTGTAAAAAGGGGGATGAGATAATGACTTTTGGCATCTGGTTAATATGGATGGCTGTTGCGGCAGTCTTTATCATCGGTGAGATATTCACCCTGGGATTTTTTCTTCTGTGGTTTGGCATCGGAGCTGCAGTAGCTGGTATTCTGGCCATCTTTGGTTTGGGAGGAAGTTGGCAATGGGGAGCCTTTGCAGTTGTCTCAGGTGTGCTCTTTGTTCTTTCAAGAAGGTTCGCTGAACGGTTTAGTAAGAAACAGCCTCCAGGAATTGGCGCTGATCGATTCATTGATAAAAAGGGAGTGGTGCTGGAAGAGGTTGATAATATTAAGAATAGCGGACGTATCCGAATGGGAAAAGAGGAATGGAGAGCAGAGAGCGATACCGGCGAGGTTATATTGGTGGGGAAAATGGTTGAAGTTACCAGGGTGGTGGGTACACATGCAGTAGTCAAGACCTTGAAGGAGGGAGAGTAAAATGATAGCACTGTATATTATTCTAGTAATTGTAGTATTCGTGATGGCTGGTAAAGGGATAAAGATTATCAGGCCGTACGAAAAGGGATTGATAGAGAGGATGGGTAAGTATCAACGCACAGCGGATAGTGGACTGACCGTTATCATTCCTTTTTTGGAGAGGATAATAAAGGTAGATATGCGGGAGCAAGTAGTTGATGTTCCGCCGCAGGGGGTAATTACCAAAGATAACGTTGTGGTAGAGGTAGATGCGGTAGTCTATTATGAGATTACTGATCCGGTCAAGCTTACCTATAATATTGCTAATTACATTATGGCAGTCACCAAACTTGCCCAGACGAATTTAAGGAACCTGATCGGGGATTTATCTCTGGACCAATCACTTACTTCAAGGGAGCTAATAAACAGTAAGTTGCGCCAGATACTTGATGATGCTACTGACAAATGGGGTGCAAAAGTAGGCCGGGTTGAGCTTCAGAGGATAGACCCACCAGCGGATGTCACCGAGGCCATGCATCGCCAGATGAAGGCAGAACGGGAAAGACGGGCAGTAATCCTGGAGGCTGAAGGTCAGAAGAAGTCAGCTATCCTTAAAGCTGAAGGAAAGGCGGAGGCGATAAAGAAAGTTGCCGATGCTGATAAATACCAGAGATTGACCGTGGCCAAGGGTGAGGCAGAAGCAATCCAGACTGTCTATGGAGCTATTCATGAGGGCAGGCCAACAAATGACCTGATTGCCATAAAGTACCTTGAAGCTCTGCAGAAGATGGCCGATGGCCAGGCCACCAAGATATTCCTGCCTTACGAAGCTTCAGGTATTCTTGCCAGTATTGCCGGAATTGGCGAGATTTTGAAAGAGAAACTTTCTTCAGAAGAAAAAGAGGTAAAGAAGGAAGAATAGTTGTATCTATAGAGAATATTAAGGGAAAAACAAAAATGCTGCATTACAAGAGAGTCAGAAGAGTAAGCGTTGTCTGGGCTCTTCTTCTGGTGGTTTTCTTTGCCATGAACTTCTCGGTGAGTTTTTCTGCTTCTCCCCGACGTCGGCATTATATCGTGAAACCAAGGGACATCCTCGACTCCATTGCTAAACAGTATCAGGGAGTTTCTGTAGCAGATATCATAAAAGAGAATAACCTCAAGAAACCCGATCACATCGTCCCCGGGCAGCGACTCATAATTCCGTGGAAAGGTGTGTGGCATATAGTAAGAGAAGGTGAGTATTTGGAACTTATTGCTAAAGCCTATGCCAAGACTGTTGGAATCAACTGGAGGAGCATGATGACTGAGATTAAACAGTCTAGTGGTCTGTATAATCCGGACAAACTCAGGCAAAACCAGAAATTATTCATTCCCCGGGCCAAGAAGACAGTGCAGATCAAGATTCCGAAGAAAGAACCCCAGGGAGTATGGCATACGATTAAGCAATATGACGTGACTATCTTTCGAATTGCTTTGAATTATGGAGAGGACTACGGCATCAATTGGACAGAGATGCAAAATAAAATCATGCAACATTCGAGCAACAAAGCGGTTGATCCGCGTAATCTTCAGATAGGTCAAAAGATATTCGTTCCTGAAGCGAAAAAGGTTTTAGAGATAGAAATTCCTTCCCAGCTATTGGTAAAAAAGGAAATTTCCAATTCTGCAGGTATTACGAAAGTGGTAAAACCAGTGGGGGAATTCAGAGAAGAAAAGCCAATTTTCTCCTGGCCGGTAGAAGGAGAGATTGTGGGCTACTTTGGCCAGAAAGGTAATGAAGGAGTTGATATTGCTGTCGCTGTAGGAGATATTGTAACTACTCCTGCCGATGGAGTAATCGAATGGGCTGATGAATACGCTTCGCTCGGCCCGTGTATTATTATTAAACATGAACAGGAAGGATTCTTTTCTTCCTTTTCTTTTACCAATTATTTTGCCAATTTGTCTCTAACATATAAGGTAAATAAAGGAGACAAGGTGGATAAGGGTGAGCCGATTGCTGAAATTGCTGCATCGGAGGCTGCTAATAGTATCCGTCTCCATTTTGAGGTTCACAGAAAGGAAAATGTACAGGATTCAGTTAATCCATTGGATTATCTACCCTGATTCAAGAGGAATTAATCTAACAAAAATGGTTGAGAAAGAAGTTGAAATAGTCAATGAGGTTGGGTTGCATATAAGACCTGCCTCCATGTTAGTAGAAGCTGCTAATAAGTTTAAGTCTAACGTGTGGATAGAGAAAGATGGTCAGGAGGCTAACGGTAAGAGCATAATGAGTATCCTGCTGCTTTGTGCTGAGAAGGGAAGCAAGGTTAATATCAAAGCAGAAGGTCCAGATGCTACTCAGGCAGTAGAAGCTTTGGTGAGAGTGGTTAAAGATAGATTTGGAGAGGAGTAGTTGGACAAAGATGTTAAGTGCTAAATGGATAAGGGATAATTTAGCTTGCCTAAAAGAAAGCCTGGAAAAAAGAAAGACGCAAGTTGACCTGGATAATTTTTTGTCCCTGGACCAGAAGAGAAGAGATATTATCCAAAAGTGTGATGAATTGAAGCATAAGCAGAATTTGTATTCAAAGAAAATAGGAGTATTGAGGCAGCAGAAAAAGGATTCTCAGCACTTGATAGAGGAAGTCAAAGATATCTCTTCAAAGATAGACAAGTACGAATTAAAGCGAAAGAGTCTGGAGGAAAAAGCAAGAGATTTTCTCCTCAATCTTCCTAATGCGCTCCATTCAAAAGTTCCAGCCGGTAGTGAGAATATAGAAGAAAGAAGGTGGGGCGAAATACCTCAATTTGACTTTTCCTTGAAAGACCACCAACAAATCGGTGAATCTTTGGAAATACTTGATTTTAAACGGGCAGCCAAAATAGCAGGGAGAGGATTCGTAGTATGTAAAGGATTAGGGGCACGTCTGGAGAGAGCTTTAATTAATTTTATGCTTGATTTTCATGTTAGTCAGGGCTACACGGAAGTCCTCCCTCCTTTCATGACCAATGCGGCTGCTGCTACAGGGACGGGACAGCTTCCCAAATTTCGAGAAGACCTCTATAAGTGCGAAAGAGATGATTATTATCTTGTTCCTACGGCTGAGGTACCGGTGACCAATCTTCACCGGGAAGAAATTCTGACTGAGGATGTTCTTCCTTTATCTTACGTTGCCTATACTCCCTGTTTTAGAAGAGAGGCTGGAGCCTACGGTAAGAAGATTCAGGGAATAATCAGGCAGCATCAATTCAATAAAGTGGAATTGGTTAAATTTACCACTCCTCAAACTTCTTACGAGGAACTGGAGAAGTTAACTTCAGAAGCAGAAGAAGTATTGAAAAGATTGAAGCTGCCCTACCGGGTGGTGAGATTATGCGGAGAAGAGCTGGGTTTTTC
>NJBQ01000097.1 GCA_005223095.1 Candidatus Aerophobetes bacterium Ae_b3a | reverse complement strand
TAAACTCCGGCTATTGTAGTCTCAGAGAAAATAAGAGGATCCTTCTGGTCTTGAATTGTGATTATCTCATTATGAGGATTAACAATGGTGATCTCCTCTTTTTGAGCTTTGGGAAAAATCACAAATTCCTCTCCGGTTTGAATCTGCGAGTAAGTGGGATCAAAAACCTGGGGATGAAACCACTGAAGAAGGTTGAAGATAAAGATAGGAAAGCCAATCTGAAGAGGAAAATCGGAGTAGTAGAGATCAAAACCAATGAACAAGAGACGTAATCCTCCACTCTGCCAAACTTGTATCAGAGGACCTGCCGACGACCTGAGAAGTATATCAGCCTCGGGAAGAGTCTCGGTTCCCAGGGATTGCCTCACATTCATATTTTTAAGATTGACAAAGCGCAGGAGGGGATGGTCAATTTGCCATTCAGTCAAGATGGGATTGGGCTGTGGATCTTGCTCTTCCAAAGAAAGATTGGGTGGTAGAACTCCCAGACAAACTATATTGCCCCTCTTCAGTGGAGGAGGAACAATATTGTCGAAAATTATCAGATCATAACCAGAAAGCTCCTCAGGAAGAATTGTTTGTTTCTGGTAAAGGTTAACCTGGGGATAACTCTCCAGAGTAGCTTTCAGAAATAAGTTTCCCCTACTTACCAGAAGCACATCTAAACGTTCAGAGAAGCCAGGTAGAGCATAGGCGGTGTTGTCTATTGCCAGATCATCCTGAGGATAAGGATAGATTTCTGCCTTTAGAATAGTTTTCTCCTTGACTTCCAAATTATGAATATATTTTTTTTCTTCTTGAGAAGAAAGAGCTGATTCACTTTTGAATATCAGGTTTTGTCCCAGCCATAGTCTGAGAGAAAATCTTTCTTTTTGTAAAGAAAAATTTGTTACTTTAACTAATAGCTCATATTTTTCACTATCCTGTGTCCTGGGCCTCAACTCAAAAGAGGTAATGGCCAGGTTGCGAGAATCTTTTTTATCGAGAGGAACAAGTTCTACGGTTTGCGGCAAAGAATCTAAATCAAGCTCAAAAGCACCATCAGTAAAAAAGATAACTCTTCCTTGAGTCTGGCTGGGAAGAATGGAGTTGGCTAATTCCAGGACTGCTGTCTCATTTCCTCTCACATCAGCAGCGGTTAGAGCTTTCAGTCTGATTAAGAGATAGGACCTCTCATCAGAGAAATTAGCTATCAGCTGAGGCCGCTTGCCAGCCTGAACTAAAGCTAATTGCGTGTTTTCAGGAAGCTCTTTAATAAACTCCTGAGCTCTTTTCTTAGCTACAGCCAAACGGTTGGAAATGAGGTCGGTTGCCTGCATGCTGGCCGTAGTATCCATAACTATTACTATGAATTCCTTCTTTTCCTTTCTGGAGAGAAGGAATTGAGCCAGGGCCATAATAAGTAAAGTGAGGAGGGCAATCTGGAGGAAGAGAAGAAGTTCAGGAGGCAGCCGCCATCGAGGACGTTGAGCAGGAAGAGCTTGAGGAATTCTTCGCCAGAAAAGAGTACTGGAAACAATAACTTTTCTCGGCCTTCCCTTTAAAAGATAGAAAAACAGAATTATTCCTAACAAAAGTAATAGATAAAAAGCAGAAGGGTTAAGAATAGTCATTTTAAAATCTGCCTTTTTCTTAAATCCTGAAAAACAAAACTAGTCAGAGGAAGAGAAGTCAAAACCCGTAGATAATTGATTTCATAATGTTGACAGAAAGATTCAACTGCTTGGAAAAAATCTCTCAGCTCTTGTTCATACCTCTGGCAGGTTATTTCGTCAATGATAGTTTCTATCCTCTGGTGAGTTTCTTTATCTATTAATATTACTTCTCCCTTTTCTATGGGCCGAACCTCATTCTCCTCTAAAATGTGTAGCAAACAGACCTCCCAACCTCGACTTCTTAGAGAAAGTAGTCCCTCTTCATATCCCTCCGGATCAAGAAGATCGCTTAGGACAACAGCCATTCCAGCTTTTCTTTGTCTTCGACTAAATTCCTTCAGGCAAAAGCTAAAACTGGTTTTTCCCTGAGCATTTATCCCTTCTAAAAAATGAAAAAGGTCAAAAACCTGAGATTTACCCCGGCGAGGAGGCAAAGTTTTTCTCAAATGAGAAGAAAAAGTGGTACTTCCTACTTCGTCTAGATTAACAAGAGCAATGTATCCTAGTGCTGCCACTAGTTGGCAAGCATAATCTATTTTAGAAGGATTACCGCCAGACATGGATTCACTCTCATCAATAATAAGATGAACTCTAAGGTTTTCTTCTTGGGCAAAGAGCTTAACAAATAATTGTTCCAGACGTGAAAAAAGGTGCCAATCAATGTAGCGATAATCATCACCTACCTGGTATTCTCGATAATCAATGAATTCCAGGCCGCTGCCAGGTTTCCCTCCTCTTCTTTCTCCTTGGAAAAAGGTCTTTCTGGCTCTTTTGCTGACAAGCTTTAACGAATCCAACTGATGCAAGAATTTGCTGTCAAAAAGTATCTTAGCCATAACTAGGTTCTTTCCGGAACTAACTCGATCACATTCTTAATTAACTCATCTGGGTCCACTCTTTCCGTTTCTCCCTCAAAGTTGAGAAGAATACGGTGACGAAGAGCCGGTAGGGCTATCTGGCGAATATCGGCAAAACTGACGTTGAATCTCTTTTTGGTAAATGCTCTAGCTTTCCCGGCAAAGATCAGAGCCTGAGCTCCTCGCGGGCTGGACCCATAGCGAACATATTTTTGCACCTTTTGCGTAGCTGACCCTGAACCAGGTTGAGTGGCCAGTACCAGGCGAGTAGCATAATCCAGGACATGTGAAGCAACCGGGATATCCCTTACCAGGAATTGAATTTGGCGAAGTTCGCTCTGGCCGATGACTTTGTTGAGGGTAGGCAACTCCTGAATGGTAGTTCGATTAACAATTTCTTTTAGTTCAAAAGGGTAAGGATATTCTATCTTCAATTTAAAGAAAAATCTATCTATTTGAGCTTCGGGCAAGGGATAAGTTCCCTCCATCTCTATGGGATTCTGGGTGGCCAGAACAAAAAAGGGAAGTTCGAGACTGCGAGTTACTCCGGCTACAGTGACTTTCTGTTCCTGCATTGCTTCCAGAAGGGCTGATTGCGTTTTGGGAGTAGCCCGATTTATCTCATCAGCCAGAATAATTTGAGCAAAGATAGGCCCCTTCTGAAATTCAAAGAAACGTCTCCCATCCTCTCCTTGCATAATAATATTAGTTCCTATGATGTCAGCTGGCATTAGGTCGGGAGTGAACTGAATACGACAAAACTTCAAATCAAGAGCCTGGGATAAAGATTTCACTAAGAGAGTTTTTCCCAGGCCGGGAACGCCTTCTAGAAGAACGTGTCCGTTAGAGAGAATAGCTATGAGCACCTCGTCAATAATCTTCTCCTGCCCTACAATTATTCTCTTTACTTCATTTATGATATCCTCTATTTGCTTTTGAAATTTCTTAATTCTCTCTTGGTCTGGCACTTTATTTTTCCTTTCTTATTCTGGCTCCAGAGAAGAGAAATACTTTTTTATCTGCTCTTTATAAGAAAGAGGTATTCTTTCTTCAGTTAACCTATTCATCATTTCTTTCTTATAAGAGAAAAAGGCCTCCTCTGCTGAAAGTCCAGATTTATCAGAAGTATCAGCAATGCCCTGTAACAATCTCATGAAAAAGTAACCTTGGTTAAGTTGGCTTTCCACCTTGCTTAGTTCTCCTTTCTCTTCTAACTCAATTATCTTTTCTTTTTTATAATTTGAAGAAGTATTTCCAGGAAGGGAACCTGCTGCTAGACCCAAATCTGCCAGAAAATCCCTCTCTTTCTCTTCACTCGAACTATATCCGTCATCTTTCCCATTCTCTGCAGGGAGTGAATTCATTTTTTTGCCAGAAATGGCTCCCCACGGTTCCTGGTCACTTTCCTTTTTTCCCAGTTCCTCTTTTGATCGCTGGTAACTTTTTCTTAAGGTTTTCTCCATCATTTGTAAAGCTTGTAATTCTCCTATTTCATCGATTTGCTCTTGCAGGGGATATTGTTGCAGGAAGTCATTTATCCCCTGATAATCTTCTTTCTCTAGAGCTTCCATTAGTTTAGAAAGTTGATTCTCATCGATAGCTCGTCCCTTTTCCTCTCTCCGTCCTTTTAATTTCTCCAAAAGGGATGCGGCAGTTTTCTTCAGGGCAGCAGCGATCTCCTGACTAAGCTGATGATAGGCCTGGAAAATTTGCTCTTCCTGTAAATTCTTATAATAGATATCCTTTCCCAATTCTCTCATTTCCAGAGCTAAAAGAGAGGCTCGTTCAAGATTCTCTTCCCCCCTTCTTATCAATTTTTGCCCCAGATTCATCAATAGCTGCCCTTCTTCCTGGAATAAATCAGAAAAATCAATTTTGCCTCTTGATGGAAAAGGAAGAAAGTAGCTGGAGAAAGAAACTAATGAAATACCTATAAGTAAGTAAATTACATATTTACCTCTCTCAAACCAACGGCAGGGGAATACCTGGCTAGCTCTTACTCCTTGTAAGTGGCAGAGAGCATCTTTGGTCAAAAATTGAATCAACTCTTTCGGTCTCTTCCGGCTCTGATATTCCCAGGCTGTACTCACTCTTTCTTCCAGCCCTAGTTTCTTATCTATCTGAGAGGCAAGCCAAAAAAATGAAATTCGCTGCTGTCTATCTAATATCAAATATACGGCTATACCTAGTCCACAAAAAACAAAAAAGAATAGCGGCCAGGCTGAAGGTAGAGAGACAAATTTATCAAAAAGCAAAAGAGCTAAATAGGCACTTAGAGTGCAAAGAAACCAATTGACTAAGCACTTTTCTGTGCGAAGAAAGTGATATCTTCGGCTAAACTCTTTTAGTTTCAGAGCCAATATTTGTTTAGTTTTCATAAACTAAAGCCTCTTTTTATCTTTTTTAGCTTCCTAAGAGAAATGAGAAGAGGAAGAAAGGATAAAACCAAGCTAGAAATAAGAAAGCAGGGATTTAAGTAAAATAGTTCCACTTCTGTTGTCCGGGTCAAAAAAAGACCTAAAAAGAAAAGAATAGTCAACATATTCAGGATAAAAGAAGAAATAGTAGGACTGCCCAGCATAAAACGGAAGAAAAGACCAAGATTAATGAAGGTAATGATAGGAATTGGAATGAGAAAATAGACTTTCAATGCTGATTCTATGGTTGCTCCTTCCATAGAGTAAGCTAAAACAAGTAAGGGTGATGAGGAAAAAAGTATGAAGAGGACAATGAGGAAAATCCCTCCCCATTTGCCCAGCGCTATCTCTTGGGGGGTGAGGGGAGTATATCTTAGCCAATTATCAAAACTAATTTCCTTATCCAGGGAAATACCCACAGCAAGTCTTCCGCCAAGGTAGGTTAGGATAACTATTTGCGAATAACTTAACACCAGAAGAAGCTGAGGCGCCTGAAAGCTCAAGGAAGGAGTAGTGGGCCAGATGATGATCAGCGGTAGAGAGAGTATTATCAGATAAGAGAGATGGATCTTGATAAATGTTCCCCCTGCCAGATAGGCTTTTAAGTCGTTCACCAGAACAAAACGAAAGCGTTTTATCATATTAAATACCTGCGGGGATATGGTCAATCGTATTTGGTAAATGGTGAATCGTTTTTCACTATACGCCATCTGCTATAAAAAGTGGTATTATCGCCAGGCCAATGAAAGCACAATTGAGCGACTGATAACTCTTTACCAAAGTCTGAGGATTTTCCTCAAACCAGGCCAATAATACAGGAGATTTTGCAGCTATATTTTTCAGAGGTCCTGCAAAATTCCACATCTGGTTAAGCACCTTTGTTTTTAATTCAATTCGGGGATCTTTGGATCTAACTTCTTCATTGTAGAGTGAAGAGAAGGAAGGTAAAGTCTCCCTCTCTTTCAAATTAAGCGTTAAATCAGCTTCATTGAAGGCAGGAAGTTCTTTCAAGAAAGAGCTATGTTCCCCATATAGAAAGAATAAATCCTGCAAAGGAAAAGAATTCAAGTTTTGTAGGCTCACCGTTATAGTTTCTTTGTTTCGGGTGGTTTTTGTTATCAGCGAGAAAGGTAGGATAGTTTCCAGACGAAATAGATGAAAAGACCAGGCAGAGCTATCAGAAGACGAGGTCCAGCGAATCTTTCCCTCAGGGAGAAAGACTACTAAATCTTTGAAGAATTCTCGCTCCCTGGAAGGTGCTGAAAGAGCAGTTATAAAAGAGACCCTTTTATCAAATTCCAGTTCTACCGATTGGTGGTAAGGAGAAAAAAGGGTAAAATAGTTTTCCGTCTTGGCCAAAGAGCCTCCTTCTTTTTTATAAAAGATGCTCACCTGCCCTAAAAATGTGTTCTCTCTTCGCATCTTCATCCCCCAAAAAAGAGAAAAAATCAGAGCAGACAGAACTACAGTCAGACTCAGCCCCATCCTTAGTTTCCATCCCAATTTTCTTTTTTTCATCCACCAATAGAAAAAACCAATGACCACAAGATAGACTAACAGAAAGAGGCCTATTTCTCTTCGTCCCAGGTAAAACCTGCCCGGCCAAGGAATAGAGTGCTCAATAAGGGGATCCAAAATACCCCGGCTAAACATAGAAAAATTGGTTTCCTCCTCTAATATTTCCAACCAGAAATAGGATTTTCCTGGCCAGTCCCTAAAAGGAGGTTGGAAGAAATCAAAAGCTAAAAACAATATCTTCCCCGACCCCACTTTTAATTCTACCAGCAAAGGGATACCCTCCTCTTCTATAAGGACATCTCCTTTTCGCCATTGACTATCCCACAGCTCAACTTTCTGGAAATCGGCGGTAAAGACTCCGTATCTACTCTGCAAGGAAGAAAATGAAGAATTCAGATAAACTTTCTGCAGGGATTCCAGCGGAAGTAAATGAGAGACTAGAGAAGATTTGAATTTTCCGTATCCACCTTTTGCCGTAATAATCAGTCTTCCTCCTATAGAAAGCCATTCTTCTATAGCCTTTTCCTGTTCAGAACTTAATTCAAGCGACTCTATATCATCCAGGATTAGTGTTTGGATTGCGTCGTAACCTATCCAGTGGCTGGGTAGTTTATTCGGATCGGTGTAAAGCACCTGCCTTACTCTTTTTATCTTTCCTTGGGCCAAAAAGTCAAATCCAGCATGGGTTTTATTGACTACCAGGATAAACCCCTCATCCATATAAAATGGCTGGATTGGAATCTCTTTTTTCAGCAGACTCTCTTTTCCGCTAATCAGCGAGACCTGCAAAGGATAGACATCCGTTTCCAGAAGTACATTGACCTGATAAAGCTTTCTGGAGGAAGAGGGAAGGAAAACAGGAATAGAATAGATGATTTCGGTAGGATCTTGTTCGAGAGGATTTCCCCTGGCCACTTTGATTAATAGAGTTCCCTCTAAGGAAGGACCTCGATTTTCAAGAAAAACCTTTACAGGTGTCCAGCTCCCGATTCTGTAAAATCCCTCGAAGCCTATCTCCACCTTCATTTGTAGAGGGGAAGTTGCCTTCGCCTCGAGAGCCATCAGTAGAAGAAAAATTCCCAGATCAGTAATGACCTTCCTGGTCCACTGCTTAGACGTCATATTTTCCACTGAAAACTACTTTTCTTTTTGGCTACAAAGAAGAGAGTACCAATGCCTCCTTTTGACACCTTCATTCTATGTTAATAAGTGTAATTGTCAACAATCATTTCTTGAGGTCTAATTACATACTTGCCGAAGCACATTTTCTGAAGAAGCCTTATAGGAGCAACCTTAACGAAGCTTCGAGTTGAGGATAAAGAAAAATATACTGTTTGAGGAGCAAAGCGACGATGCTCTGCCTTTTTTTGAACTTGGGGGGAGCAGGCCGAAGGCCGTTGAGGGGGGATGTTTCCCCCTTCAAAGTCTTTTATATCTTTCCCGAAACGAGAAGCTGAGTAGAAAGAATAAGAAGCTACTATACAGCGACGGAAGAAATTGT
>NJBQ01000096.1 GCA_005223095.1 Candidatus Aerophobetes bacterium Ae_b3a | reverse complement strand
GGGTGTCATCACCTCATTAGCTGTCATATAGGCCCTGTGTGTTCGCAGCAAGGTAATGGCCAGGGTACGAGATACATCATCCAGAACCTCATACTCGCGCATACCTTTATTGAGAAAAGCTAGCCCACACTTACCATTGCTAATATCAACAAAATTTTGCATGGGCTTGAAGGCAAAGTAGCCTTCTATATTATCCCCTGTTTCCTGCCAGAGTAGAGAACGCTTCTCAATAGCAAAGGCACTTTCGGCAAAAGAATAGTCAGTCTGAATACCGGCGGGAAACATCACTCGCAGTTTATGGTCTCTGGCTTTATTCTCAAGAGATGTCTTAATCTCTACACACCTACTTCCTTTCCGCAAGGTAATGCAAAAACCAATTGGCAAATCAACTGTTTGGCCAAGACGATCTTTGCCATCCGCAGTTGCTGCCGCGGGAATCCTCACAATGAGGTCAACCTGGTATACTCCCCGCAGTGGATTAGATTCAAGCAGGGTAAGATTTGCTTTGCAGCCAATAGAAGTCACTGTAAAATTCCGCAGCGGCCCATAAGATTGATGCGCTGTTCCTATCTCGCCGCTGTCAGTAAAATAGTGAAGACCAGAGTAGATTCGGCCATTTTTTTTGTCAGTAAGGTCAAAGCTGCCATTCCCATGAATAAGAACCTTGAGGTATTCATTTTCTAATCTTCCGTCTGGCGTGGCAATCAGAACCCGTTCAGACCCTGGCTTAGGATATTTTACATAGACGGGTTGGCGAGGTTTGAAGATGTAGGTAGCGTATCCCATTCCGGGAACTTCAGCTTCTATAAGGAGCCGATAGCGTGTAGCAGGAAAAGTGATCGAGGTGTCCAGCTCACGCTCGACCCGTACCTGAATAGACTCTTTGGCAAGCATTTGCAAGGGAACTTGCTTACCTTCCAAATCAAATAAATCGAAGTGCTGGATATTGAGATTCTCAGGAACATCAACTACTGCAAGTACCACCTCTTTACGAGAAAATGGTAAGGTATTGAAAATAGTTAAAGTTAGGCTCTTCTTACCAATATCTCTGGTATCAATCTGCTTCCAGATTGCTTCCAGGCTTCTGCGAGTAACTTCTTCAGCCACCATCTGAGTCTCAGAGAAGCGATAGAGCATATCCTTGTGTGCCTGATCAACAGCAGCTCCACAGATACTGTCATGAGCATGATTGGCCAGTAAAGATTTCCAGGCCCGTACAAGGTTGTTGGTTGGGTAGGACCAGCCGAAGATCGAGGCAATAGAGGCCAGAGGCTCAGCCAGAAAAACCATCTGTGTCTCCGCCCGCTCGTTAAGGATTTTCAGGTTGACCCGGGAAGAAAGTACTGCCCCAAGCAGTCCATTGAAACCAGGCTCAACGGCTGGATGACGCATCTCGCCTTCTCTCACCTCTAGAGAGTCATCTGGTAAAGACTCTTCTACCTCTTTGGCGTAACGGTCAATTGTATTTTGAATAATCTTGACATTTTCTGAGACAGCGTTCAAAGCTTTAATCATCTCAGTAAGCATCGGATATGGTTTTTGATTGTCCTCCATATTGAGAGCAAGTAGATGAGGGCCCAGAGTTTGTGTGCTGGTCTGTTTAAAGATACTCTGAAGAACCTTCCTCAACACGGCAGGATCCCGGTTAAAGGAAGGATCTTCCTGGAGCACCTGGAAATCTAGTTCATAGGAATCCTCATCAGCTGGATGGACCGGCAGCTCAGAACTTTGAAAGGTATAACCAAGATCGCAAGGTTTTTTACCCAGACAGAGTGGTTGATGAACAAAAAAGAACCAATTGGTTCGGGTTACCACATCAAAACAACGAAACACACGAATACGTGAGCCGTCAGGGGCCTGCCACAAAAAGCAAGAAGGGAGAGCATACTTATTTGTACCCCGATAAAAGAAGATATTAGCAATACCAAAGCCCCGGTAAATCTGAGGCAGTTGAGAGGTCTGCCCATAAGAGGTTGCAGTGTAGCCTGATTTCATTGCCTTTCCATGGGGTTCAATAATCCGGCGCCCCATAAGTAGATTCCGAATGATACATTCAGGCATTACAATAAACATATCGGGAAGAGTATACCAGGGAACTAAAAGAATACGCCCTTTCTGAATTAGTCGTGCCAGGCGTTGTTCCATTTCAGGATGTACTGAGAGATAATCTTCCAGAACAATGATACCCCCATCCAGGTGGAAATAACTATACTCAGGGTTATTTTCCATTAAAGTAATGAGACTGTCAATTAAATCAGCCAGTCGCAGCTTGGATTGCTCTGCTGTATATCGCCATTCACGGTCCCAGTGTGTACCTGAGAGCACATGCATGATATATTTCTTTGTCATTAATTTCTTCCCTTTAAGTCGGATACAACTCACTGTCTGCCGTATTTTATCCCTTAAGCGCTGCACTGGCCAAACCCTCGACTATGTAGCGCTGGAAATAGGCAAACAGAAAAAGGCAAGGCAAAGTTAAACCCAAACCCATAGTAATAATTCTGGGCCAGTCGGGTAAACCATACTGTCCTACGGCCAGCGCCGTCATCTTGCTGATAGCCGCGGCTAGGGGTAGGCAAGGATTCTTCTTTCCCGGAGATGAGCCTACAGAGAATCAGCCAGCAGATGTACCTTTCACAAAAGTGACTGATAAGACCTATCACCGCCCAGTTATGGGCGGCTTGATATCCATCATGATCAGGATTTGAGGAATGATCTTTCCACTTCTGGACACCAGTCATCTTCTTGCTTGCCTTGGCTACGAGGAGTGTATCCAAGGCTAAAAGGTACGCCCCATACATCTTGAATTTGTCACCTAATTCTTTGAGCAAGAGTTGAACTAACGAGGCCACTACTTCGTTAAGGTCCCATTGCAGATGTCAAAGAGGTTATCTTCATAGCTCGACCTATTTTTCTTCAAGAATAGAGAGAAAAACTCAGATGCTCTGTCTGCCTAAAAGAATCCCAGAGATAAAGAAAGAAGCCATTTCTTGGTGCTCCAATTATAAAAGAGCCGAAGAGATTATCAGAAACTATGATAAAGTATTTTTTATTCCCTTAAAGACTTCTTCTGACTGACTATTCCTGAAATATTCCAGTTTGATTCCGGCCCTTGCGGCTCTTGGATATCATCCGTATAGACAAGATAATCCATAATCTGCGCCGTATTTTTGCTCACGAGCACGCCCAGACGGTAATCCTTATTCATCCACCAAAGTACTTCCTTCTCGGGGTCAGAACTGGAAATACCGATTCCACGATAGCGGAACGAATACTGAATTTTACTATTATCTTGATAGTGTTTTCGAAAAAGTTCACTAAAATCTGCAATTTTCAAAAGGTGAACATCTTTATAAATTTTCCTTATATGATCCAACCAATTTTTAAACGCACGCCTGACCTCATTGTTTCTATGGATAACGGACATCTCCAATTGGTTGGTAACCCAGACAAAAGGAAGATTTTCCCAATTATCTTGGAAGTATCTATCAGTAACTTGCTTCATTATCTCGAATCCTTTCTGATAGCCGAATCGGAGTACTGTCTCGATTGGTTGCACACCCATTCGGCAATCTTGTCCGGCGTTGTCCATTCTTAACCTGGCAGTAACTAAATCTAAGGAAATTACATCAAGCATTAAAATATCAATCATATCTTCCCTGCTTTTGGCTGGCTTAAGGTAATGTCTACGTGATGGATAGTAGGGATACATAATTGACCCCTCGCTGCTCAGATTGTCAACAGCTTCTTGGCTCCAGCAATGTGCACTTGCTACCTTGGCTCCATACTTTTCCCTAATGTAGGCTAGGTTCTCAGCGGATAGCTGCCAACTGACTATGCTCTTTGGATATTTATCAGTAAGTTTCTTAATTACTTCGAAAGCCTCGTCAATATCTTCATTGACCTGCTGTTTAGTATTATAGACGTTTGGAAACCCTCCGGCTGGATTAAAGGTAATATCATCCCTATACTTTTCACATAACTGTAAGATTATCTCTCGTATACACCGCCAATAAGAATTGGGATTCATCAACGCTTCCCATGATAATGCCCAAGTAATATTTCCGTGAGGAAAATTTTCACGCACAATATCCGATATCCATTTGATATTCTCTCGTGTACAATACTTTGTCTCATCTTCTCCTGAATGGTCAAAACGTGTCTTCTCTATCTGCCATCTACGGACAAGGAAATTTAAAGTTAGATAACGGCCTTTCATCTCTGGCATCATTGAAAATCTTCCTATATTTTGAATTTTTGGGTAAAAACTAACCTCAAATTAGCTTTAATGATAAGTTATAGACTTGTAATCTTTAAAGATTCTATTACTCTCCTTTAACTTTAAATGTTAACTATAGTTTCGCACTTTTTGCCTGCTCAATTTCTAAAATCCTCATGGAAAGCGAGTTTATGGTTTTCAAGAGACTTTTTTATGATTATCTGAATCCCGCATCAAGACGGTGATTTCGAAAATCTGCCAAACTGTAGTTCTTTGACGCATTCTCATTTTCAAAGATTCACCACCAGTAACTTCAGGGGTCGGGAGAAAGAACTCAACCCCTGAAGCTTAACTTTTTTGGTAGTTTCTGTTATCGCCTGAAGAATAATTGTTCTCCACTGCAAACTGCGGAAACTGCAAAACCGGCATGTTGAACATTAAAAGCAAATTCCCATACTCCGTTTAGATTGACCCACTCACTTCTCTTAAAACTGGGACGAGGGTATTCACTTCTCATATTATCTCCTTTTAAACCAGATAAATATTATCCATTTAAAAAAGATATGCCGGAATACTTGTTAGTTCCGCCGCTCTGCTCATATATATCTTGGCATACTTTTTTGGGAAAAGTATAGCAGTTATCCTATTAAATGATTTATTCTCCAATGCACATATGTGCGTGTTAGACACCTATCCTAGCCTTTAATGGCTGCACTGGCCAAACCCTCGACTATGTAGCGTTGGAAATAGGCGAATAGAACAAGACAGGGAACGGTTAGGCCCAAACCCAAAGTAATTATTAGAGTCCACCGGGGAACACCAGCTTGTACTACAGCCAGCGCTGTCATCTTGGCAATAGCCGTAGCTAGCGGTAGGTGACGCTTTGAACTAACATAAAGGAACGGTGTAAACCAATCATTCCAGAGCATGATACCGGTGGTGATGGCAATATAAGCAAGCATTGGTTTTTGAATAGGAGCCACTATCTGAAAGATAATGCGCAGAGTTCCCGCTCCATCTATGCGAGCTGCTTCTTCCATATCTGGGGGCATAGAGTACATAGCCATACGCATCAAGAAAATGGCCATCACATTTGTAAGGCCCAGGATAAATAGAACCGGATACTGCCCAAGAAACCCTGAACCCCCCTGGCCAAAAATATTATTTCCACCCACCAGAGGAAAACGGGCCATCATAATGTAGGTAGGAGCCATAGTAACGACAGCTGGCAACATCTGTGAGACCAAAAGAGCAAAAAATATAACCTCGCGGCCCCAGAATTTCAGGCGAGCGAACACATACCCCACTATCAACGCGGTAATGGTCATAAAAGCCGTATACCAGGCCGCTCGAGCAAATGAATTAAAGAAATAGTACTTCATATACCTATCACCCATGCCAAGGAGAAGCCACCTGTAATTTCCCAGCATCGGTTCCGCAGGAATGGGCAGCAAAGAGGGGATAATAGAGACAAATTCTTCCGTCGACATAAAGCTTACACCAACGGCGTAGATGATGGGATAGAGAAATACAATGCTTCCGGCAACCAGTATAAAATAAATAAGGCCACGTTTTAATTTCTCTATTGCTATTACTCTAGTTATACTCGCCTTCGTCAAATCCTTAGCCATTATAGTCCCCTTCTTTCTCCGAGCAACCGGAAAGTAGCTACAGTGAAAGCAACGATAATAAGAGTTACTATAACCGACCCCGCCCCAGCCATCCCGAAGTTGAAATCACCGTAAAAATCACGGAAAATCCGATAAATAATTACTTCGGTAG
Organism: Candidatus Aerophobetes bacterium Ae_b3a; assembly: GCA_005223095.1. Taxonomy (GTDB): domain Bacteria; phylum Aerophobota; class Aerophobia; order Aerophobales; family AE-B3A; genus AE-B3A. The sequence continues at coordinate 2,038 of NJBQ01000096.1, read as the reverse complement.
TGCCCCACGGCATCCCCTGGCTGATAAATAATACTGGATCAAAGATCTGTAAGGCACCAATGAACCCGGTAACTAATACAAAGATGGCGATAGTTTTGAGACCGGGAATGGTAATATGCCAAAACCTTTGCCACGCTCCGGCTCCATCAATCTGAGCCGCCTCATACAGGCCAGGATCAATAGCCTGCAAACCAGCCAGCCACAAAATTGCCGTAAACCCAATGCCACGCCAACTACTGTAAAGGACAATCCAAACAACCATCCAAAAAGTACTGTAGAACCAGACAACCGGAGTAAGCCCCAACTGCTTCAGCACACGATTGGCCACGCCAACACTGGGGTCAATGAAAATCAAAAACATCTGAGAAGTGGCCACAGTGGAAGTAACGACGGGAATATACCAGATGGTTCGGAACACCCCTCGTCCCCGGATGGGAAGATTGAGTAATACAGCCCCAGCAAACCCAACACCTATATTAACTGCCATAACCAGTGAACCAATATAGAAGGCTCGCCATAAAGCCAATAGATACATTGGCTCTGTAAAAAAGGTGAGGTAATTGGCTAACCCACAAAATTCTGGAGCGGCGGTAACTCCTACCCAGCGGAAAAATCCCAAAAGAAATCCGAAGATAATAGGAAATCCCTGAAAGATCAAAAAATAAACGAGAATAGGACCTAACAAAAGCCAAGCTGTGACGCCCTCTCGATGTCGGCGGTACCACCCAGGAAAAAAGCGGGCGGAGCCTCCTGCTCCGCCCGAAAGACTAACCTTATTATTATCTGCTTTTCCCACTTACTGTAACGCCTCTGCTTTCGCTTCCGCCTTGCTCATAATATCCTCAATCGAACCTGTGGTTATGATCGCCTGGGTCATAGCTTGGTGGAATATATCCCAGACCTTAGCATCCTGCTTTTTAAAAGTTGGTAGCCCTACTACCTGACCCTGCAAGGCTTCCCAGATTGTATAGTAGTAGCTCGTCTTATTTTCTGGGTTCTCTCCCCAGGACTTAAGAACAACGGAGCGCGAAATCATTGGTAAAGTACGTTCCTGAACATATTCGTCAACGAGGTGCATGATATACTTAAAGGCACCTTCTTTGTTCTTAGAATATACAGGAACACCAAAGAAGACAGCACCAATAGTAACGTTTGCCGCTCTCCCATTTACATCTGGTATAGGCAGTGGGCTGTAACCAGTATCTATACCCACTAGTTTAGCGTTGGCCATACGCCAAGGTCCATCCACTACAAAGCATATTTGGCCCTGACTGAAAGCATTCCACCATCCACCTTCACCAGGTGCCCCGGCTATTCCAGGAGGTGTGTTTTCATTCAATTCTCGCAGAAATTCAAAAGCCCTTATATTCGCCGGATTAGTGAAATTGATGTCGTTATTCTCATCAACAAATCCTCCCCCGGGAGTCATCATCATGAACGGCCCAACCCGCAGGCTCCCACCAAAGTGAGGACCAACATACGTACCGCCCCCGTAAAATTCACCCTTACCGGCAGCAGTAACCTTATTGGCCATGTCCAGAAATTCCGACCATGTCTTAGGACCTACCTCGGGATCTAACCCTGCCGCGCGGAAGTGATCCTTGTTCCAGAACAGGACATTAACACCGGGATAAGGACCTATACCATAAATCTCTCCCTTAACCGTCATGGGTAGGTAGGCTCCGGGAACGAGGATCTCTCTTATCTTTGCAGCTAGATCTTCAGGGAAAGGCGCAAGATAGCCATTAAAAGCGTAACCAGGCATCTGTGTCTCACCCAGGGTTACATCAGGACCCGTGCCAGCTAAGAAAGCAGCTGTTTGTTTTTGGATTAACTGTTCAGCCCAACCCCAGTCCTGCAATTCAAAAGTATAACCAGCCTCGGCCATCTTGTCGGCAAGATACTGTATGACTTCAATTCTCAATGGTGCAGCTGCCAGATCCTCAGGCGACAACCCACCACCATCTATCTGCCCCTGAAGGTCGGCAATGGCATCTTCTGGCATTCCAAAAGCACCAGTCTCTACGTTCGCGAGAAC
>NJBQ01000017.1 GCA_005223095.1 Candidatus Aerophobetes bacterium Ae_b3a | reverse complement strand
CTCCAACCTCTTTAGCTCTCTCATTAACTGGTCATACTCATAATCAGAAATTTCCGGATTATTCTCTATATAGTATTTGTAATCATGGTAATGGATTTCTTCTCGCAATCTGGCTATCTTTTCTCTTATTTTGTTATCAACCATGCTCAGAACCTCTACTCAAAAATACCTCAGGACAATCTCGTATTGCGTGTATCGTATGTCGTATTGCGTTTATGGCAATAATTCGATTCACGCACTTTTTTTTCGATATACTATATACCCCATGTTCCGCATTTTTTCGTGGGTTTTTACCATCAAATTAAGTAATGGCAATGCTTAGCACTAAATGGGGGTCAAATATAGTATTACCGAATTTAAGCTTTTATAACCCTTGACATTTCGGTCTTTTGTGTTATAATGGTGCTACCGACCAAATCTTTTTTTGGAGGTGGCACCTTGTATCTACTGCCTCAACCACGGGAAAAAGCAGGCAAAATCTACAATTATTATAGTATTGCCGAATCTTATCGGGAAGCTGGTAAATCTCACATCAGAATCATCTGGCGTTTGGGTCACTTAACCGACTTAAAAGCCTATCAAATTCGGCAAGTTATAAAGGTCATTCAGTCAAAGGAGGATACCCTTCTTTCACTGAAAGATATCATCTTCTCAAAACATTGGCACTATCTTGATGTAGCCCTGCTTAATCACCAATGGGAAAGTTGGGGCCTTTCCGATGTCTTTGGTAGAAAGACGGATACTTTAAAGATTGCCAAGATTTTGACCTTCAATCGCTGTTTAGATCCGGGCAGTAAACTTTATGCTAGCCGTTGGGCTAGAAGAACTGTCCTTGATTATATCTTAAAGATCAACTATAGCCAAGTTAATGATGATAAAATCTATCGAGAACTTATCCAGATTGAAGATAAAAAAGAAAGAATAGAAAAGCACCTCTTCAACAAGATCAAGGTAAAAGACTCAAAGAGCCTGAATTTAATCTTTTATGATTTGACTACTTCTTATTTTGAAGGAAGCAAATGCTCCTTAGCTAAGCCAGGAAGAACCAAAGACCACGGCTATAAATCTCATAGAATAGTTCTTTCTCTTGTAGTAAACGAGAAGGGAATACCCTTTTCCTGGGAAGTTCTACCCGGAGATACCACTGAAGCCTCTACTATTAAAAATAAGATAGCTGAGTGCAAGACTCGTTTTGGCGTTGAGAAGATTATCTTAGTCTTTGATCGAGGTATAATCTCTGAAAAGAATTTAGCTTTGATTGAGCAAGAGAAGCTTTGCTATATTTCAGCTTTAGATAAGGATCAAATTCCTTCGGTTAAGGGCCTAGATTTAGCTATATTCAAAGGAGATGAGCCTGGTCAAATCATAAAAAATATCAAAGAGCACGGCTTTGAAAAGTTCGATGATGAGCTTTATTTCAAAGAGATAGAAAGCGAGACCAGGCGATATGTAATTGGCTTTAACTGTGTCCTATTTGAAAATGAGAGAGAGACTCGTCAAGAGAGATTGAATAACCTTTTATATTTTGTCAAAGAGAAGAATCAAGCTTTAAAAAAGCTAAAGAGGAATCCTAAAAAAGATTCACTTTGCCGCCTTATGGATAAAAAACTAAAGGGATTTACCTATTTTTGCAAGTATCATCTGGAACCTGAAACTCACAAAGTATGTAAAAAAGGATCCGCTAAGAGCCCTCGAGAAGTCAAGAGCTTCAAGATCGTATTGGAGATTAAAAAAGAAAAATTAGAAAAAGTAAAACTAACCGATGGTCTGTGCTGCTTCATCACTAATCATAAGGAGAAGGAAAAAGGAGTATACACTTATCCCACCAGGAGGATAATTACCTCTTATCGGGATAAAGATAAGGTAGAGAGAGCTTTTCGCAACATCAAGTCATTTGTAAAGTTTTCTCCTGTTTATGTTTTCAAAAAAGAACATGTTAGAGCCCATTACACTATCTGTATTCTTTCTTATCTTTTAAACATTAGTATCGTTAACCAGGTAAAGGAAGCTAAAATCTCCTCCTTTAAGAGCTCAAGCCGTATTTATGAGGAGTTATCCAGTTGTATCCTGGCAGAATTTAAAGCTTCTCCCAAGGGTAAACCAGTGAAAAAGATCAATAGTTTAACCGATGATCAGAAAGATATTCTCAGGAGTCTAAAATGTGAACATCTTGCTACTCGTAAGTACGTCAAAGAGCTTGTAAAAGTTAAACCAAAACTTTAGATAAAAGACAAGTGTGTTACCGACTTGAAAATTTTATGTAGATTTTATGCGGTCTTCCGCCACCGCGTGCGGAAGTTCGGATATACGATATACGAGATACGAGAAAATGATTACGACTATTATTTTTGTGCTGGTAACGTTTATCCTTCTCATTATTCCGCATGAGCTGGGACATTTTTTATTAGCTAAGAGCTTCGGAATGCAGGTTGATAGATTTTCTTTTGGTATGGGGCCAAAGCTGATAGGATTTAAGAGAGGGCAGACCGAATACACTCTCTGCTTAATCCCGGTGGGTGGGTTTGTAAAAATAAGAGGAATGCAATCTGATGAGAGGAACCTGCCGGGAAGTTTTTATGAAAAGCCCTTAAGAAATAGAATTTTAGTGTTACTGTCTGGTTCTGCTATGAATTATCTAGTGGCTATTATCCTTTTTTCAGTGGTCTTTATGATCGGTTTTCATGCCTATAATATGGAAGAGGCTGTTATTAATGAAGTAAAGGTTGGTTCTCCGGCTGCTTTGGTTTCTCTTTTAGCAGGGGATAAAATTTTAGCCATAAATGGGGAAGAGATAGAAGGGTGGGAAGGGGTATCTGTAGCTATAAAAGAGAATATAGAGAATGATTTGAAGTTAACCATTCAAAGAGAGGGGAGGGTTTTTGATGTTCAGATAAAGCCTGCTTTTGATCCTCAACTGGACAAAATGGCTATAGGGGTTACCATTACCCCTTCTTCCACTTTTGTTCGCTATAATTTTGTGGATTCTCTGCTCAAAGGGTCAGAAAGGGTATTTTCTTTGACTGGGGCAATTTTCTCCGCTTTGGGGGGAATGATTATAGGTAGAGTTCCTGCCCAATTTACCGGTCCGGTAGGAATCGCACAGTTCATTGGAGAAAGTGCTAAGATGGGGATGGTCCCTCTCCTTTCTCTTATTGCTTTCCTCAGTGTAAATCTGGGATTATTTAATCTATTTCCTATTCCAGCTCTTGATGGAGGGAGGCTTCTTTTTTTATTGATAGAGGGAGTCAGAGGTAAGCCTCTTGATCTTAAAAAAGAAGAGTTAGTTCATTATATTGGTTTTATTATTCTATTTTCCTTGTTATTTTTAGTGACTTATCAGGATATTCTAAGATGGGTGGGAAGGTAGACCTATAAATATGAACAAAAGAATTCTAATGTCGGGCAATGAAGCTTTGGCAGAAGGAGCCATTAGAGCTGGATGTCGCTATTATTTTGGCTATCCTATTACTCCTCAGTCAGAAATAGCCGCCTATATGGCTAGGAGAATGAGAGAAGTAGAAGGAATTTTTCTTCAGGCAGAAAGTGAACTGGCAGCTATTAATATGGTTTATGGTGCTGCGTCTGCTGGAGCAAGAACGATGACGTCTTCCTCTGGTCCAGGGATTAGTTTGAAGCAAGAAGGTATATCTTACCTTGCTGGAGCTGAGCTTCCGGCCGTAGTTGTCAATGTAATGCGGGGAGGACCAGGGTTGGGAAATATAGCACCTTCCCAATCTGACTATTTTCAGGCGACACGAGGTGGCGGTCATGGAGATTACCATTTGGTTGTTCTGGCTCCCAGTTCAGTTCAGGAAATGGCTGATTTAACCTATCTTGCCTTTGACTTAGCTGATAAATACAGAAACCCGATGATGATTCTTGCTGATGCTATTCTAGGACAGATGATGGAGGGGGTTAAGTTTAAGAATGGAGTCAAAGATATACCTGGTAAGAAATGGGCTATAGGTGGAGCCAGGGGAAGAGATGCTAACATAATAAGGTCTTTATACCTGCAGGAAGGAGTTTTAGAGGAGCACAATAGACACTTGCAAGAAAAATATGCCAGGATGCGTTCCCAGGAAGTGAGGTATGAGTCTTTTGCAGCAAAAGATGCGGATTTACTTATAATAGCTTATGGAAGTATGGCTCGCCTTAGCATGGAAGTAGTGAATAAGCTCAGAGAGAAGGGAGTGAAGGCTGGACTCCTTCGACCCATTAGCCTTTGGCCGTTTCCCTATACTGCTATCAAAAGACTAATTAGTGGAGTTAAATTTATCTTTGTGGTAGAGATGAGTGAGGGACAGATGTTAGAAGATGTAAAACTAGCTGTGGGTAGCCAAGTTCCTGTCTATTTTTACGGAAGATTAGGAGGAGGAGTCCCTACACCCTTAGAGATAATGGAGAAAATAGAGTCGTTGCTTAAGAACCGTATATAGTATATCGTATATCGTGAAAAGCGCAAAACCATAACGCAAAACCAAAAATGTAAGACTAAAACTTAAGATCTAAGACCAATTAGAAAGAGGAACAAGTTCTGCATTTTGAATCATAGTTTTCTGTTCTTAGCGTTTGAATTTTTTGTTTTTAATGATTTATCCTATACGCTAAACGCTACCCGCTATGCTTGGGTTTTTAGCTTTACGCTATACTAGATATGAGCAACGGAATGCGATATACTATATACTACATACGATATACAAGAGGTAAAAATGGTCATAAAAGGTAGGGTGTTAAAATACGGAGATAATATTAATACGGATGAGATTATTCCAGCGCGTTATCTGGACACTACCGATTCTAAAGAATTGGCTAAGCATTGCATGGAAGGATTGGATGAAAGTTTTCCAGGTAGAGTCAAAGATAGTAAGATTTTAATTGCCGGAAGAAACTTTGGTTGTGGCTCGTCGCGCGAGCATGCGCCTTTAGCTCTTAAAGAGGCAGGGGTTAGCTGTATAATTGCTTCATCTTTTGCCAGAATTTTTTTTCGTAATGCTATAAATATAGGTCTTCCTATTGTAGAATGTGAACAAGTAGTTGCAAATATAGAGGAAGGAGATGAAGTGCAAATAGATATTGTTAGAGGAAATATTAGGAACCTTACTAAAGAAGAAAGCTATTCTCTAGTTCCATTTCCTCCTTTTCTGCAGCAGTTGATCAACAAAGGGGGATTAGAAGGATATGTAAAGGAAAGAATGAGAGAAGAAGGAGAGTCTTAGAAAATGGGAAGACAAGTAAGAATATACGATGCTACTCTGCGAGACGGAACACAGGCAGAGGGGGTTTCTTTTTCTCTTTTAGATAAATTAGAGATTACTCAGGAGTTAGACAAATTGGGCTTAGATTATATCGAAGGAGGAAACCCAGCTTCCAATCCCAAAGATATGGAATTCTTCGAAAAAATAAAAAAGATTTCCTTAAAAAAAGTCAAGGTGAGCGCTTTTAGCATGACCAGAAGGAGAGACAGGAGAGTAGAGGAAGATCCCAACATTCGTGCTTTAATAAAAGCAGAAACAGAGGTGGTTACCCTCGTTGGCAAAAGCTGGATTCTTCATGTAGAGAAGGCTCTTAGAACGAACAAAGAAGAGAATCTTCGTATGATAGAGGATTCGATTAATTTCCTTAAGAAAAGAGGTAAAGAAGTAATCTTTGATGCTGAACATTTTTTTGACGGATATAAGGATAATTCTCAATATGCTCTAAAGACCCTCGAAGTAGCTCAAACAGCAGGGGCAGATTGTCTTGTTCTTTGCGATACAAATGGGGGTTCTATGTCCTTTGAAATAGAGAAAATTATTAAAGAAGTGCAAAAAGAGATAAATTCTCCCCTGGGAATGCATGCTCATAACGATGCGGGCGTGGGAGTGGCAAATTCCATTATTGCTGCTAGATTGGGGATAGGTCATATCCAGGGTACTATGAACGGTTATGGAGAAAGATGTGGAAATGCTGATCTGTGTTCAATTATACCCAATTTAGTACTAAAGTTGGGGATTGATTGTGTCTGTAAAGAGAACCTGGAATCACTCACTCGTATATCCCATTTTGTCAGTGAACTAGCTAATCTTTCTCCTGATGGTCATCAGTCTTATGTGGGCAAATCAGCCTTTGCTCATAAAGGCGGGATGCATGTCAGCGCTATTTCTAGAGACAAGAGGACATACGAACATATAGACCCGGAGCTGGTGGGGAATAAAAGAAGAGTATTAGTGAGTGAACTTGCTGGCAGGAGTAATGTCCTTTATAAATTGAAAGAGAAAGAACTGGGATTAGAAGAGGATACTCTTTTAAGCAAGAAAATCATTGCTCGGGTTAAAGAGTTAGAGAACCAGGGTTATGAATTTGAGGGAGCAGAAGGCTCTTTCGAGCTTCTGGTGAAGAAAGCCAAGGGTAGGTACAAGAAGCTTTTTGATCTGGAGGGTTTCAGAGTTACTGTGGAAAAAAGAGATGACGGTAGGCTAATTTCAGAAGCTACGGTGAAGCTAAAGCTGAAGGGGAAGATTGTCCATACAGTAGCAGAGGGGAATGGTCCAGTTAATGCTCTGGATAAAGCTCTACGTAAGGCTTTGAAACAGGAGTATCCTGAGCTTTCTCAAATGCATCTGGCTGATTACAAAGTAAGGATTTTAGATGCAAGAGCAGGGACGCGGGCTAAGACCAGGGTTCTTATTGAGTCCTCTGACAAAGAAGATAGATGGGGAACAGTGGGAGTTTCTCCTAATATTATCGAAGCAAGTTGGGAGGCTCTTATTGATTCTATTGAGTATAAGCTATTGAAGTAGTGAATCGTATCTCGTATCTAGTATCTCGTAAGTACTCGATGAACCATGTCATTGCGAACCTGCCGAAGGTAGGTGTGGCAATCTTTTGAGATTACTTTGGGATTGCGCAGCCTGTTCCGAGCGCAGCGAAGAATCCCACTCCTCGCAATGACAGTAGTATACGTGATGTGTATCACGCAATACGAGCAACGAATACTGCACAGGAGGGAATGGTGAGTCAGACTAAATATTCCATTGGTGTTGACTTTGGAACTGAGTCAGGAAGAGCTGTTTTGGTAAAGGTAGACAATGGGAAGGAAGTGGCGAGCTCAGTCTATGAATATAAGGATGGAGTGATAGATGAGTTTCTTCCCGATACTGGCATAAGACTTGAGCCAGATTGGGCTCTGCAAAATCCCGCTGATTATATTCAAACCCTGGAAAAAACTATACCTGCTTTACTGAAGAAAAGCGGAGTTAATGCAAGAGATATCATTGGCATAGGTATAGATTTTACCTCCTGCACTATGATGCCTACAGACAAGAGAGGGACTCCTCTCTGCCTCATGGATAAATATAGGAATAATCCGCATTCCTGGGTTAAAATCTGGAAGCACCATGCGGCACAGCCAGAGGCAGACAAAATAAACGAGGTGGCTAGAAAGAGAAGCGAAAAATTTCTGGCTCGTTATGGAGGCAAGTATAGCTCGGAGTGGTTTTTTTCTAAATCTCTTCAAATACTGAACGAGGCTCCCAGTATTTATCAAGCTGCGGACAGACTGATAGAAGGAGCAGACTGGATAGTTCTTCAGCTTATAGGAGAAGAAAGGCGAAACTCTTGCACTGCTGGTTATAAAGCACTCTGGGATTTCGATGAGGGTTTTCCCTCTCCAGATTTTTTTCGAGCCCTAGACCCTCGTTTAGAAAATATAGTTAAAGAGAAAATGTCTCAAGATATTTATCCTCTGGGTAAAAAGGCAGGAGGGTTGACAGCAGAAATGGCTCGCCTTGTTGGTCTTCTTACTGGAACGCCCGTGGCAATAGGAAATGTAGATGCACATGTCTCTGTTCCTGCAGCTACAATTGTCTCACCAGGCAAGATGCTGATGGTGATGGGTACATCCATTTGCCATGTGATGGTTGATAGAGAACTGCACATAGTCCCGGGAGTATGTGGAATAGTGAAGGAGGGTATTCTGCCCGGCTATTATGGATATGAAGCTGGTCAATCGGGAGTAGGAGACATTTTTGCCTGGTTCGTGGAGAATTGTGTGCCGGGAAAATATTGGAAAGAGGCTGCCGGTAAAAGAGTCGATATTCATCGTCTTTTGGAGGAAAAAGCATCTACTTTGAGGCCGGGAGAGAGTGGACTTTTAGCTCTTGATTGGTGGAACGGCAATCGCTCCGTATTGGTAGATGTTGACCTTAGCGGTTTGCTTCTGGGTTGTACTCTGGAGACAAGACCGGAGGATGTCTATCGTACCCTCATTGAAGCAACAGCTTTTGGGACTTATAAAATAATCAATACTTTTGAGGAAAATGGAGTAAGAATAGAGGAGCTTTATGCTTGTGGAGGTCTACCTGAGAAGAATAAACTGCTTATGCAGATTTATGCTGATATCACTGGTCGAGAAATTAAGATTGCCGCTTCTTCGCAAGCTCCTGCTCTGGGTTCAGCTATGTTTGGAGCAGTAGCTGCTGGAAGAAAGAAGGGAGGATATGATAGTATAATGGAAGCAGCCAGGAAAATGGCTCACCTGAAAAGAGAGAGTTTTAGACCTGATGAGAAAAATCACTCTGTTTACCAGGGTGTTTATGCTGAATATGAGAAATTACACGATTATTTTGGACGGGGAATAAATGATGTTATGAAACAGCTGAAAAGTATCAAGATGACCATTCGGGGCAAATAGAAAAGGAGAACTCTATGTTAGAAGAACTGCGTGAGGAAGTCTGGCGAATGAACCTGGAACTCCCCAGAAATAGATTGGTTAGTATGACAAGTGGAAATGTTAGTGCTCGAGATAAAGAGACAAATTATGTAATCATAAAACCAAGTGGAATGAATTATGATGACCTGAAGCCTTCCCATATGGTAGTAATAGATTTAAAGGGGAAGGTGATTGAGGGTGCTCTAAAACCTTCGGTGGATACCTCTACCCATCTTTATATATATCAACATCGAGATGATGTTAATGGTGTGGTTCACACTCATTCTAATTATGCTAGCAGTTTTGCCGCTTTAGGTAGACCTATTCCTGTTTATCTTACAGCTATGGCTGATGAATTTGGTGGTCCTATCCCGGTAGGAGATTATGCTCAGATTGGTACGGAAGCAATTGGAAAAGAAATTATAAGGTCTATTGGGGATTCCCCCGCTATTTTGATGAAAAACCACGGTGTCTTTACTATTGGTTCTTCTGCAAGAGCGGCGGTAAAGGCAGCAGTCATGGTGGAAGATATTGCCAAGACTGTGTTTTTGGCTCTTCTGCAAGGGACCCCGGATGAGATACCAGTACAAGAAGTGAGAAGAGCTCATAAAGCCTACAAGGAAAAGTATGGGCAGAAAGAAGCAAGCTAAGGTTGGAATGAAAGAGGGGTTTAGGTATTATTTCCTCTGCTTCCTTCTTCTCTTTTTTCCTCTTCTATTTTCCAGTGATTGCCGCCCAAAAAATAAACCTCCATTTTTTTCTTCTCAACAACCCTACTATGCTTACTTCTCTCCTCAAGATTCACTCTATGCCCATCTTGTCCGCTTGATTCAGGAAGCTGAAAAGAGTATCTATGCCGCTTTTTACAAACTCGAGCTTAAGGAAGTATCTGATGCTTTGCTGGAAGCTCATAAGAGGGGGGTAAAGGTAAGAATTTTTAGTGATGATATGACTTCTCGGGGTGAAAAATCCAGACTTGACTCTTTGAATAAGTTTTTTCCCGTTAAAACAGATAAAGATCCGGCCAGTTTCATGCATCATAAGTTTTGTGTTATTGATGGGAAAATAGTCTGGACAGGGTCTTTCAATCCTACTTACTCAGGCTTTTCCCGGGAGAATAACAATGCGGTAGTTATAATGTCGTCCTTGGTAGCTGCTCAATTTATAGAAGAGTTTGAAAGATTATGGGAAGGGGAGTTATTATCTCCTGGCCCTACCCCTTCCCCTGTGTTATTAGAAAGTGGGATAAAGGTATATTTTTCGCTTCATCATAATCCTCAGGAGGCTATTCTTCAATCTCTTGAAAAAGCTAAGGAGAGTATATATTTTGCCCTTTTCACCTTCACTTCACAAGAAATTGCTCAGGCTATCATTCATAAATTTGCTGAAAACATAGAAATAAAAGGAATACTGGAAAAAAATCAGGATGGTCCGTTTTCTCGATTTCATTCTTTGAAGAGATTGAGAGTGCCCGTCAGGTGGGATAGAAACTTTTATTTTATGCACCACAAATTCTTCATAATTGACCAAAAGATTGTTATTACTGGATCTTTTAATCCCACCTGGCATGCTAATTATAGCAACCGAGAAAATCTTATCATCATATATAGTCCTTCCTTGGCCAGTCAATACGAGGAAGAATTTAATAGACTATGGAAGGAGAGTGGATTTGATTGAAAAGGGAGCAAGAGAGATACAAGAGGCTCGAGAAAAGAGAGGACCTAGTATCCAGGAAAGGTATGAGAACAGTTTTCCTACTTCTCAGGAGTTATATAGAAAAGCATTGGATTTATTTCCCAATGGAGTGACTCATGATAATAGAATCTTGAAGCCTTTCCCTATTTATGTGGATAATGCTTTGGGGTGCAAAAAATGGGATGAAGATGGTAATGAGTATATTGATTACTTTGGGGGTCATGGAGCACTTTTGCTGGGACATGGGCATCCCAGAGTAGTAGAAGCTGTGACCAAACAGATGAATAGAGGTACGCATTATGGCGCCTGTCACCGTCTGGAGGTAGAGTGGGCTAAATTAGTAACAGACATGGTTCCTTCGGCGGACAAGGTAAGATTTGTGAGTTCTGGTACCGAGGCTACTTTTATGGCAGTAAGACTGGCTCGGATTTTTACTGGCAAAAGTAAAATTCTTAAATTTGCTGGACATTTCCATGGTTGGCAAGATAACCTGATTATAGGCTCAAGTCCTCCCTATGAGGTTCTTCCGCCGGGAGTGCCAAATGGCGTAGTGCAAGATACTATCGTATGCCCTCCTAACGATATAGGGGAAGTAGAGAAGGTTCTGCGAGAAGATGATAGAGTATCCTGTGTGATTATTGAGCCTACGGGAGCAAGCTTTGGGATGATACCTACCCGAGCAGGTTTTCTTAAAGAACTCCGCCAGCTTACTGATAAATACAGAGTCTTACTAATTTTTGATGAGGTCATTACCGGATTCAGATGTGCCCCGGGTGGTGCTCAGGAATATTATGGAGTGATGCCGGATATTACTACCCTGGGTAAGGTCCTGGCAGGAGGTTTCCCGGGAGCGGCTGTAGCTGGAAGAGAGGATATACTTGAGCTTTTAGAGAAAAGAGGGAATAAAGAGTGGGATCTTAAAAAGAAGATGTTCCACTACGGAACTTTTAATGCTAACCCCATTTCTGCTTCTGCCGGTATCGCCACGCTTAAAATTATAGCTACGGGTGAGCCTATCAATAGAGCCAACAGGGCATCTTCAATGCTAATAGCTGGCATGAACGAGGTTATCGATAAATACAAGTTAGCCTGGTGTGTACATGGTGAATTCTCTGGCTTTAGATTTTTGTTGGATCATACTTGTCCTAAGAGATCTTCCTGTGACTTCCGCAGTTGCGACTATGACTATAAGAAACTTAAAGGAGGAAACGACCCGATTCTCAGTGGAAGCTTGCGCTGTGGAATGCTCCTGAATGGGGTTGATGCAACCGAGCAGGGAGGTTGGGTTTCTGCTGCCCATACTGCCAAAGACATAGAGAAAACTATTATGGCCTTTGACAGGACTATAAGCTGGATGAAAAAGGATGGACTCGTCTGAGGCTTCTTGAGGGAGCCTCAGTAGTGAATGGTCGTTGGTGATGGTTGCTGTAGGTATCTCGATGTTCATTTATTTTAGGAGAAAAAAGTGGTTATGAAAAAGCTGAACAACAAAATCGGGAGGTTTAGCCAATGGGAGGAATAATCTTGGTGATCGTGGTAGTGTTTGTTATTGTTATGATAGGAAAGGTAGTCACTGTAGCTCTCAAACTTACCGGTCTTGATGAGCGAACAGCAAGTTTTCAGACTCTTTCGGCTCTTACCTGTACGGGCTTTACCACCAGAGAAGCGGAGTCGGTGGTTACTCATCCAATGAGACGTAGGATAATTTTTCTTCTCATGATAATCGGAAACGCCGGAATGGTGGCAGTCGTGGCTGGCACGGTCTTCTCCTTTTTTAGCATCACCTCCCCCTGGTCGATTTTCAGGTTCCTCATTCTCATAGTAGCCCTTTACCTGATATTCAAAATGGCTACCCACACCAGATTGGCCCGTTTTCTTTCTAAGAAAATAGAGGAGAAAATTCGAGAGAAATTCAAACTTCATGAAAGAACCATAGGACAAGTGCTCGATCTTGGGAAAGACTTCGGTATAGCTGAGGTCACCTTACATGAAGGGTCCAGCTGCGCGGGAAAGACCCTAGCCAGCTCTGATTTGAGTAAAAAGAAGATTTTAATTTTGGCTATTGAAAGAGATAAAGAGAGAATTTTAGTGCCCAAGGGAAATCATAAACTCCGTGCAGGGGACAACCTCATTTGCTATGGCAACTTCACAGAAATGAGAGAGATATCTTAGGTGAGATCCCCAGTTCTGTTGTGCGTATTGCGTAATACGACATACGATATACGAGATATCCTGAGATAAGTATAGTGTATTGTTTTTATTGACAAGGGTCAGCTTTGTGATAGAATGAAAATGAGAAATATAAATCATTTCAATTGAAGGAATAAGAGATGAGCGTAGGTGTAATTATGGCTGGAGGGCTAGGGAAGAGGTTGTGGCCTGAAAGCAGGGTGAACTGTCCCAAGCAATTTATCAACCTGGAGAATAGGGAGAGTTTTCTTCAAGCGGCTTACAGAAGAGCCTCTGATATTTTTGGTGCTGAAAATGTTTTTTTGGTAATAAGAGAGGACTTGAAGGATGCAGTGGTAAGTCAGCTTCCTAAGGTCCATCTGGAGAATATTATTGCCGAGCCACAGGGAAAAGACACCGCTCCTTGTATTGGTTTTGCCAGTGTATGGATAAAAGAAAAGAGAGGGGATGAGTCTATGGTGGTGCTTCCGGCTGACCATCTCATAAAAAATGAAAGAAGATTTGCCAAGATTATTTTAGCTGCGCTTGAACAGGCAGAGAAAGATTTCTTGGTGACTATTGGTATTAAACCTACCCGGGCGGAGACCGAATATGGTTATCTCCAGGTAGGAGAAAAATTAGAAGATTTAAATGGGATTTCTCTTTTGAAGGTAGAGAGGTTTACTGAGAAGCCTTCTCATAAAAAAGCTAAGGAGTTTTTTGAAGAGGGCAATTTTCTCTGGAATGCAGGAATTTTTGCCTGGAAACCTACCATTATCCTGAATGAGATGAAAATACATCTTCCAGGGCTTTATAAGGGCTTAATGAAGATTGGGAAAGCTTTGGGAACGGATAAAGAAAAAGAAATAATCAAAGAAGTCTATGCATCTTTTCCTAAAATTTCTATTGATTATGGAGTTATGGAAAAAACTTCTTCAGTAGTAGCTGTTGCGGGAGATTTCTTTTGGGATGATATAGGTAATTGGAAGGCTTTAGAAAGAATCCTGAATAGAGATGGAGAAGGAAATATCATAAGAGGGTTAGTAGAAGAGATGGGGAGCAGCGACTGCATATTGATAAATAGAGAAAATAAAATCCTGGGGGTTATTGGCCTTTCTCATTTGATTATTGTCAATACGAAAAATGGCGTTCTTGTAATGGGGAAAGAAAGAGCTCATAAGGTAAAAGATTTGGTAAATAGACTCTTGGGAGACGATAAATTAAAAGATTATCTAGAATAATTATTAGTGAATCGTGAATGGTGAATAGTGAATCGAATAACTGTTCTTGGTCAAAAGATTAAAAAGGAGAAAATAGAAGCATTTCTCATTAAGGGAACAGAAAATGTTTCTTATCTCAGTCATTACTGGATAGAAGGGGAAATATTACTCAGCAGTAGAGATAAGTTTTTTATCACTACTTCCCTTTTTGCTGAAGAGGCAAAGTCCAGGTTAAATGGTTGGCAGATAGTTATTCAGAAAGATAGTCTTGAAAAAACCATTTCTGAGATTTGTAAGAAACTAAGAGGTAAAAGGGTGGGCTTTGAGGCTTCCCACTTTTCTTTTGCCGAATACGAAAGACTAAGGAAAATTAAGGAAGTCGAGTGGGTTCCTTTTTCTGGTTTAATAGAAAATCAAAGAGCGATTAAGGATGTAGGGGAGCTGACCTGTATAGAGGAAGCTCTTAAAGTGACTAGAGCTGCTTTTGCCTATCTGGAAAATGAATTAGAGACAGGAGTAACGGAAAAGGACATCAGTAGAAAAGCTATTTATTTTCTGAGGGAAAATGCAGACGAAGAGGCTTTTCCTCCCATTGTTCTTTTTGGAGAAAGGACTTCCCTGCCCCATGGAAAGCCTAGTCAAAAGAAGTTGGAAAAAGGTGAGTTAGTTCTTCTTGATTTAGGTGCCAGAGTAGGAGGGTATTGTTCTGATTTAACCAGGACTATTTTCTTAGCCGGAATAAAAGAGAAGTGGCGCCAGATTTATCATTTAATCGTCAAAGCGCAGAAAGAAGTCATTAAGACGCTCAAGCCGGGAATCAGTTGTTCTGATATAGATAGAATGATAAGAGAGAAGATAGAAGGGGCTGGTTACGGCAGGAACTTCATACATGGTAGTGGTCACGGGGTAGGCTTGGCGGTCCACGAATTGCCCAGCATAGCTAGTAGATCAAAAGATATTTTAAAAGCAGGAATGGTTTTTACTCTGGAGCCAGGGATATACCTGGAAGGAGAAGGAGGAGTAAGAGTAGAAGAAATGATAGTTGTTAGTGAGGAGGGAGGTAGAGTTCTCAATGGTTAACGCAAACGACCTGCGGGTTGGAATGACTATAGAGCTCGAGGGAGAGCTCTGGACGCTTGAGGGGTTTCAACATGTGAAGCGGGGTAGAGGCGGTGCTTTTGTTCGAG
The DNA here is from genome assembly GCA_005223095.1 of Candidatus Aerophobetes bacterium Ae_b3a. GTDB lineage: Bacteria > Aerophobota > Aerophobia > Aerophobales > AE-B3A > AE-B3A. The sequence goes on along the minus strand of NJBQ01000017.1, from coordinate 18,391 downwards.
TTACCTTAAAGAATCTTCATGGCCAACAGAACATAAGAAAGGTCTTTTCGCCTGAACAGAAGATAAAGGATGCTTTCATTACGGAAAGAAAAGCCCAATATCTTTATAGAGAAAAGGAAGATTTTCATTTTATGGACTTAGAAACTTTTGAGGATAAGATTATTCCTGGCACAAACCTGGGTGAGAAAACAAATTTTCTTAAGGAGAACATGGAAGTGACTATGCAATTATACGAAGACGAAGTAATAGCAATAGAAATTCCTATTTTTGTAGAGCTCAAGGTAAAAAAAGCTCCTCCCGGAGCTAGAGGGGATACGGTAGGTTCAGCTAGCAAATCAGTGATTCTGGAATCCGGTTATGACCTATCAGTTCCTCTTTTCATAAAAGAGGGAGATATAGTCCGTATAGATACAAGATCAAAAGAGTATGCAGGAAAAGCATAAAAACAGCGTATAGCGTTTAGCGGATAGCGTATAGTAGAAAAAAGGGGACAGGCTAGTTTTTCTTTTTTATCGAGATTTGAGTGAGGAGAGGCAAGGAGTTTAAGAATGGACCTTAAGCAGCTGAAGAAAGTCATCAAAATTTTCGAATCCTCTTCTCTTTCTGAGTTAGAAATAGAGGAGGGGAAGACTAGATTCAGATTAACTAAAGGGAGAAAAGAAAAAGGCGCCATTGCTGAGAGAAGGAGTGTCTCTATCATTGAAGATAAGAGAATAGAAGAGAAGCAAAGGAAAAGGAAGAAAGAGAAGGAAGGGAAACAATTCTTTTCTGTGAATTCGCCTCTGGTGGGAACTTTTTATAGAAGCCCTTCTCCAGAGGAAGAACCCTTTGCAGAGGCAGGGGACAGGGTGGAAGTGGGAGATACTCTCTGTATTATCGAGGCTATGAAAGTGATGAATGAGATAACCTCGGATGTTGAGGGTAAAATCAAAGAAATTATGGTAAAGAATGGACATCCTGTGGAATATGACCAGGAGTTGTTTTTGATAGAAGAAGGAGAATAGGTGTTTAGTAGAATTCTTGTTGCTAATCGAGGGGAGATCGCTCTTCGTATAATAAGGGCTTGTAAGGAGCTGGGAGTAGAAACAGTGGCGGTTTTCTCTAAAGAAGATGAACACTCCCTTCCAGTAAAGTTTGCTGATGAGGCTATTTGTGTTGGTCCACGGGAACCAGCGGAGAGCTATCTTAATGTTCCTCGTATAATCAGTGCGGCTGAAATAGCGGGAGCAGAAGCTATCCATCCCGGATATGGTTTTTTGGCCGAAAATGAACAGTTTGCTGAGGTCTGTCGTTCTTCAGGTATAGAGTTTATTGGACCTGCTCCGGGAGTAATCAGAAAATTGGGAAATAAAGTAGAGGCTCGTAATACTTTAGCTCAAAAGGGTATTCCTGTAATTCCTGGCCTGGAGGAAATAGTAGAAAATAGATCTCAGGCTTCTAGATTGGCTGGGCGTATTGGCTACCCCATAATTCTAAAAGCTGTTTCAGGAGGGGGAGGCAAAGGTATGCGCGCAGTTTGGGAAAAGAAGGATATGGATGTTCTCTTTGGTTTGGCTCAGCAGGAGGCGAAAACTTCCTTCGGGAGGTCAGGCCTGTACATGGAAAAATACCTGGATAAAGCAAGGCATATTGAGTTCCAGGTATTAGTTGATGGCTCTGGCAAAGCTCTTCACTTTGGAGAGAGAGATTGTTCCATTCAGAGAAGGTATCAGAAACTAATAGAGGAATCTCCCTCTGTTGTCCTGGATGAATCTTTGCGAAAAGAGATGGGAGAAATTGCTGTTAGGGTAACCAAAGAACTTGGTTATAGAGGGGCGGGAACAGTGGAATTTCTGGTAGATGAAAAAAAGAGATTCTATTTTATGGAGATGAACACCCGACTTCAGGTAGAACATCCGGTAACGGAGATGGTTACTGGCAGAGATATGGTTAAGGATCAAATCAGAATCGCCAGCGGAGAGAACCTTCCTTATAATCAGAAAGATATAAAGATGGAAGGAGTTTCCCTGGAGTGTCGTATTAATGCAGAGGACCCAGCAAGGAATTTTATCTCTTCTCCAGGAAAGATTAGTTCTTTCCATCTTCCTGGTGGTCCGGGCATCAGGATAGATACCCATATTTTTTCCGGTTATCGTATTCCCTCCTTTTATGATTCTTTACTAGCCAAGCTTATTACCTGGGGGAGAGATAGAGAAGAGGCAATAGTTCGGATGAAACGGGCTTTAGAGGAATTTGTTATTGAAGGAGTGAAAACGACCATTCCTTTCCATCAACATATATTAGAAAACGAACATTTTAGAAAAGGTGATTTCTATACTAACTTTGTGGAAGAAAAACTAATGAAAGAGGCCTTCTATGACTGATCAGCAGAAGGAGAGCCAAAATAAGCAAGAGAGTTATGAAGTTGATAGGAAGGTAATCAGCGGGCTTATCAAGAAAGCCCTCAAAGAGGTGGAAGGAATTTATGCTGTCAAGAGAGGTTTGTGGGGAGAGAGGATTAAGATAGAATATTTGCCGGAAGGAATAGGGCTTTCCCTCCAGTTAATTATTAAAGAAGGAAATGCTATCCCTCAGTTGGTAGAGGAAACTCAGAAAAAAGTGAAGCAAGAAGTGCAAAGAGTTCTCGATAAACCAGTGGCTAAAATTAACATAAAAATAAAAGGAATCAAACATATTTCATAAATAAGGAGGCTAAGATGAGAGTTTGTAAAAGGATACTATGGGGAATAATTGTAGTCGCTCTGGCTCTTTTGTCTCTGGCAGGATTCTTCATTTCGCTGGAGATAATCCCCAGGTTTGCTATTCTGGGAGCTATTACTGCTCTTGAACAGCAATTATTGACTAAAGGAATTTTTATTTGCCTGTTCGGGTTCCTATTTGTTCTGAGTATTGCCTTGCCTTTGCTTGCCAGGGAAAAAAGAGAGGGTGCGGTTGTTTCTTTAAAAAATCCTCTGGGTAAAATGGAAATTTCTCAGAAGGCAATTTGCGGATTTATCCAACGGATAGGCAAAGGAGTAGAAGGAGTTGAGGACATCAAGGCAGATATTAAATTGGCGGAGGAGGGGGTAGATGTTTATCTGACCCTTTCTGCCCAGGGTCAAGGAGAGATTCCTCGCTTAATAGATGAACTCCAGACAGTGGTAAAGAATTATCTTAATAATACTATAGGAATTGAAAATGTGAGGGAGGTAAAGGTTAAAGTTGCCAAGATTCTTTAGAGAGAGCAGGATTGAAAAAAGACTTTATTAGAAAAGGTAGGGTAATAGCTCTTTTTTTTCCTTTTATATTTCTAGCCGGAGTTAATTCCTTTTCTTTTGCTTTTAACCATCCCGAGCTTCACTGGAAAGTAATCCAAACCCCTCATTTTCTTATTCACTATCATCAGCAGGAAGAGACTTTCGCTCAACAGGTAGCCAGGGTTGCCGAAGAAATATACCCATCTGTTACATCTGATTTGGGATACCAGCCACGAGAAAAGACTCCCATTATTGTGGAAAATTATAGCGATAATACAGGAGGTTATACCTCCATTTTACCTGCTAAAATCGTTATTCGGGCTCGATGGCATCCTGAGGGAACCAGTGGAAATCTGTCCTGGGCAAGACAGGTTGTTGCTCATGAGTTTACTCATCTAGTTACTTTTGCTGCCATTGAGGAATCTCTTTTTCCCCTGCGGCGATTGATGGCTAATCTAACTTTGCCTATGTGGTTTATAGAAGGATTAGCTCAATACCAGGCAGAGGAGTGGCATTCCCTGAAAGAGATGGTACTGAGGGATGAGGCGCAGAGAGAAGAGATTATGTCTGAGGGCAGCCTGGGGGCTTTCTATTTCTTTGAAGGATGGGGAAGAACCTCTGGCTACTACCAATCAGATAGTCTTGTCCGCTATATTTTTGATCATTATGGAAAGGATAAAATAGCCAGGATATTAGCCCATCTTCGTCGTCAACCTCTTTTTCAATTTACCACAGAGTTTGCTCTTGCCTCAGACGAGTTGTCTTTTTATCCTACTTCTCACTTTTTGAGTTTTAATCAGACTCTAGAAGAAATCCTGGCTAAAGACTCTTTTCTTCTTTACTCTGAATGGCGGGAATGGATAAGAGAAAGATATAAGGGAAAAGAGGATTTCTATGATGATTCTCTTAAGGAGGGAGAGCCTTTAACTTATCAGGGCAGACGAAATCAACATCCTGTTTTCTCGCCTTCAGGAGACATGCTCGCCTTTGCTTCCAATCGGGGGTATGATTATGCTATTTTTGACCTTTATCTTATGGATATTAATAGTAAAGAGGTGAAAAGGTTAAAGAGAGGGATTAATCCTTTTGTTTCTTTTTCTCCTGATGGGAAGAGAATTCTATATTCTAAGACAAAATTTTATTCTCCCAAAGGCACCTTTTTGTCAGATTTATATCTATTTGATATTGAGAAGAATAAGGAAGAACGTTTAACCTATGGTTTAAGGGCAGACCAGGCATCTTTCTCTCCCGATGGGGAAAAAATAGTGCTTGTAAAGCAGCAAGGGGGAAACTCCAATCTCTATCTTCTGGATATCCATAGTAATGAAGTCTCTCCTTTAACCTATGATGATGATGGATTAGTGCAAAACTTCTCTCCTTCTTTTTCTCCCAATGGGGAAAGAATAGTGTTTGTCTCTTTTCGAGAAGGAAAAAGAGATATCTATCTTTTGCAATTAAAGGATAAAACTCTTACTTGTCTTACTCTGGATGAAGCAGATGATCGCTGTCCTATATTTTCTCCTCAGGGGGAGAAGATTTACTTCATCTCCAATGGCAAAGATGGTGTATTTAATCTTTATTCACTCCATCCAGCCAGGAAAGAATTCAGGCAGTATACCGAGGTAAAGGGAGGAGTCTTTGAGCCAGATATATCTCCTGATGGAAAAAAAGTTGTTCTCTCTGCTTACCAGGAAGGAAGGTTTTCTCTTTATCTTTTTTCTCTGGGAGCTTTGCCAGGAAGATTGCTGACTGTTCCGGAAAAAGAATTGGCTTTTGTCCCATCAGAGAAAGATTCTCTAACGGGGTTTATCAGTGAAAAGGAGGTAGCTTACCCTTCTTTTCCTTACAGGCCTCAGTTTAGACTGGATTATATTTTTCCCTGGTTTTCTTTTGCTGAGCAGAGATTCTTCTTTTCCCTGGAAGGGTCTGCCTCAGATGTTTTGGAAAGACATAATCTTTACTTCTCTACTCTTATAGGCCAAGAATTCCAGTACGATATAGTCTATTTCAACCGAAGTTTTCTTCCCACTTTTTGGCTTAATTTATACCGTGAGAAATACTATAGTCTCTCCCGGGGAGAATTACATCAAGTGGAGCTGGAAGGTCAGAGTCTTGGTCTAACCTATCAGATAGATAATAGACAGGGATTAGGGGTGAGCTATTCTAATCAATGGATGGATACCCCCTTTCTTGCTTCATCGGGTGGGCTCGAAACCTGGCAGGGGAAGGTAAACAACATAAGCACTGTTTGGGAGTTTGCTGACTTAGTTCCCGTGTGTGACCCGGATCTCAGTCAAGAAGGCATCAGAGTACAGGCAGGAGTTGAGTATTCCAGTAGGGGGCTGGGTAGTGATTTAGAATACACTGCTTTTAGTATAGATGGAAGAGGATATACAAAATTTTCTAATGGCAACAGTCTAGCTCTGAGAATTTTAGCTAAAAGAGTGGATAATAGGTTAAGTTTTCCCAAGGTCTTGCTCTCTTTAGGAGGAATTTCTGATTTGCGGGGATATCCCACTAATTCTCAAATAGGAGAGAACCTTATTTTCACCTCTCTTGAGTACAGGTTCTTGTGGCTGAAGATGCTGGGAGGCTCTCCCTTTCTCTATATTGACCGTCTGGGAGGCGCTCTATTCTTTGATGCAGGATGTATCTGGGCAGAGGGCGTTGAAGACAGGCAGAAAGAAGAGATAGAGCTAAAACAAGATATAGGAGCGGAATTGCGCCTGAGAATTATTCCCTTTGGTAAATATTCTTTAGTCCTAAGGTTGGGTTTAGCCTGGCCTTTAGATGGAGAGGAAAGAGGAGCTAAGCTTTTCTTCACCATAGGGGGCATATTTTGAAGTATCGGAATTTGAATAATTCCCCTGGGTTAAACAGGGGGGAGCAGGCCCGACGTGCTCGAGCCAAGCGAGAGTCGGCTTTGCCGATCGGGCCGTTGAGGGGGGATGTTTCTCCCCTCAATATGTTCATGGACAGTCCAGGAAAAGAGGGTTTTACCCTGATAGAGCTCTTAATAGTAGTAGCTATAGTCGCTATTTTATCCAGTCTAGCAGTGGTTAATTTCCTTCAAGCTACAGAGAAATCAAAAAGAGCAACAGCAAAGTCTTTCATTGCCCAACTGCAAACAGCTATAAGTATGTATAAGATTGACCATGGTTCCTATCCTCCTGATGACAACGGTTCAGCTTCTCTAAGAGAGGCTTTATCTTCAGCTCCAGCTAGCTATACTGATGATGATTCCAAGAAAAAAGGTCCCTATATGGAATTCAATGACAACCAGGTGAATAGCTATGGTGAACTATTGGATCCCTGGCATAAAGGAAAGGACGATCGTATTCATGTCTATTCTTATAGGGCTAATCTCGACAAAAATCCTCTTACCACCCCTCCTTTTCACAATAGAAGTAGTTATGACATTTATTGTAAGGGTCGAGACGGAAAGACGGGCAGTGATGATATCTCAGGAAATGAATTTATTGATGGGTATTATTGTCAGAATGAGACAGATGATGATGAAGATGGGTTTATAGATGAACTCGATCCTAATGGGCCGGGTTCATCTAACGGCTATCTGGAAGATGATATTAATAACTGGTAGTTTAGTGCGCAGTTTCATAAATACTGTAACGTAACTGTTGCATGTCATTGTGAGGAATCTCCTATCCCTCCTCCTAATGACAGCGGTATACGTGCTTCGCTGAATATTGACAAATCATTTAAAATTAAAGACGCTATGGTTCTATAGGGAGACAACTGAAATAGATAAGAAAGCAAGAAGAAGCTATTTAAAGGAGAATTAGCGTGAAACCAGAGTTAATTGCTGATTACCAGTGTGTTTGCGGCGAGAACCCATTATGGCATCCGATTGAGAAGCAACTTTACTGGACTGATATCCCTACCGGCCGTATGTTTCGCTATGATCCCGCCACCAGCGAGCATGAGCAGTTTTACCAAGGCCAGGTTGTAGGTGGATTCACTATTCAGGCTGAGGGAACTCTGTTGCTGTTCATGGCCAGGGGTGCCGTTAAGGTCTGGCGAAATGGTGAATTGATTGATGTGCTTGAGGAAATTCCTGATGAGCGAGATTCTCGCTTCAATGATGTGATTGCCGACCCTGAAGGACGCGTCTTTTGCGGTACAATGCCAACTAAGGATAGATTGGGTTGTTTGTATCAGCTTCATGCAGATGGTGAGTTAATCAAACTATTGGACGGAATCGGTATTTCAAATGGGATGGGTTTTACACCTGACCGTAAACGTATGTACTACACTGATACTTCCAAACGTGCAATTTATGTGTTTGACTACGACCAGAATAGCGGGATTATCGGCAATCAAAATACGTTCATTGTTGTTCCAGAAGGAGAAGGGGCCCCGGACGGGATGACCGTAGATGCAGAGGGTTATCTGTGGTCTGCCCGTTGGGGTGGCAGTTGCCTGGTCCGTTACTCACCCGATGGTAGTGAGGAACGACGCATCCATTTTCCGGTAAAGAAGATCTCAAGTGTGACCTTTGGCGGGAAGGATTACACTGATATATACGTCACAACGGCGGGTGGCAATAATAGGAGGGAAGAAGGAGCTAGGGCGGGAGCCCTGTTTCGCATCAACTTAGGTATTAAAGGTGTTCCGGAGTTCTTCTCCAGAATCTCTTGTTGAGAGGCAAAAGGGAGAAAAAAGGAGTAAGAATATGGCTTCTGGGAGAGAAAGATTTCTGAAAATCGCCCATTTTGAAAGCAATGACCTTATGTTTCCATCACTATGGCAGTGGTTTTTTACTGAGGCATTAGATAGATGGAAAAAAGAAGGCTTGCCAGCCGATGTTCATCCATCTGAGTACTTTGGCTTTGACAGAATGGAGATAGTTCCTATAAATTCGGGATGGAGAGAACTTTTAGTGCCCACCTTCGATGTAGAGACCTTAGAAGAAAATGCTACCCATAAGGTAATAATGGATAGGGATGGTGCTAAAAAGAGAGTGCGCAAAGAACACCGACTACTGTCTATGGACCAGTGGCTAGAATATCCGGTAAAAGATAGAAAAACATGGCGAGAATACAAAAAGCGACTTAATCCACATTCTCCTGCTCGCTATCCCCTCTGGTGGAAGGAAGAAAAAGAGCGCTACAAAGAAAGAAGTTATCCTTTGGGTATTACGGTGGGTAGTTTCTTTGGCTGGATGAGAAACTGGATAGGCCTTGAGAACTTAAGCTATATAATGAGTGATGACCCCTCCTTAATAGAAGAAATCAACGAACATCTTGAGTATTTTATAATAGAGACTATAAAACCGGTATTAGAGGATATAGACTTTGATTTTGCTCACTTCTGGGAAGATATGGCCTATAAGACTGGTTCATTGGTTTCTCCCTCTTTTGTGAAGAAGTATATGGTTCCGCACTATAAGAGAATAGTTGAGCTTCTGCACTCCAAGGGTATAGACATCATTACCCTTGATTCGGACGGAAATATCTGGGAACTGATTCCTATATGGCTTGACTGTGGAATAAATGGAGTTTTACCCAGTGAAGTAGCGGCAGGAATGGATATAGTAAAAATGAGAAAGAAATTCGGCAAGAATCTCATCATAGCCGGTGGAATTGATAAAAGAGTACTTTCACGAGGCAAAATAGATATCGAAAAAGAGGTAATGAGTAAAGTACCCTATCTTCTTTCTACCAGTGGATATTTCCCTTGTATAGACCACTCTGTACCACCAGATGTTCCTTTTAATAATTATTTATACTATCTGGAACTCATCAGAAAACTAGCTTAAATAGGGACAGCGCCCTATTATTCAGAAGAATAAGAGAGGAATGATAAAAACATATTGAGGGGGAAAACATCCCCCCTCAACGGCCTTCGGCCTGCTCCCCCCGTTTTTCTTGAGCTATTACCTGAGAAGATTTGCTTGATAACGATTCAGCGAAATTATTGAAATTGCGATACTTAAATATATCAACAACTGGTGGAGAGGAAATTGAGCAATCGAGTAGTGATAGAAGATGCGGCTATACTTTAATAGAATTGATTATAGTCCTGGCTATTATAGGGACAGTTATCTCTATATCTGTTCCTTATGTGAGCAGTTTTCTTTTCAGGACTAACCTGGAGTCTTCAGCAGAGGATATTGTCTCTACCTTAAGGTGGGCCCGACGCTTGGCTATAACCAAGAGAAAAGAGTATAGGGTTATTTTCAATCCACAAAGAGGCAGGTACTGGCTGGAGGATGAAGAGGGCAATATAACAGGAGAAAGACGATCTCTTCAGGAAAATATAGTTTTTGCCGATCCTGAACTTAATAAGATGCAGGAAGAAGACGGGATAGTGGAGTTCGATAATCCGGATGATTCTGGTTTTTCTTTCTATCCTCAGGGAACAGCAGAGTCTGGCTCTATCTATCTAAGAGGGAAAGAGAGTGAAAGATGGCATACCATTACTATAACTGCCAGTACTGGCTATGCTCGAATATATCCAGAAAAACATTGACTTTATGCTTATGAGGAGTAGAAAAAGAACTTTCAAGTATTAAAGGTGGTATTAAGTTAAAGAAGATTAGCCAGAAGGCGAATTAGTGAAACAAAGATTAAAAAACAATAGGGGAGGAGAATAATGTTAGATGATTTAGTAATCTCTGAGGCAATTGTGAAGAGTTTTATGGAGGATTTTATTGACTCCATTAGACTCGATGTAGCTATAGTTGGCGCTGGTCCGGCAGGGCTCATGGCCGGATACTGTCTTGCCAAAAAAGGGAGAAAGGTAGTTATATTTGAAAGAAAGCTTTCTATTGGCGGTGGTATGTGGGGTGGCGGTATGATGTTTAATAAAATCGTCATTCAAAAGGAGAGTAAGAGAATATTAGATGAATTAGGAGTGAAGGTAAAAGAATATAAAGAAGGTTATTATTTAGCAAATTCTATTGAGGCTGTTACTGGTCTGACTTTTCAGGCTGTAAAAAGGGGATTAAAGATATTCAACCTGATTAGCGTAGAAGATGTGATGCTCCGAAAGGAAAGAGTTACTGGTATAGTAATAAATTGGTCATCTGTGCAGCTTGCTAATCTCCATGTTGATCCTTTGAGTATAGGCTCCAGGGTAGTAGTTGATGCTACTGGTCATAGCTGTGAGCTGGCAAGGCTCATTGAGAAGAAAGTAGGCTCTTACTTGAAGACTGAGAGCGGGGGTGTTATGGGGGAGAAACCTATGTGGGCTGAAGTTGGCGAGAAAACAATTGTGGATAATACAAAGGAAATCTATGCCGGTCTTTACGTTGCCGGGATGGCAGCAAATGCAGTTTTTGGTGGACCGAGAATGGGACCGATTTTTGGTGGTATGTTGCTGTCCGGAGAAAAAGTTGCCAGGATGATTTCAGAGAGATTAGAAAAAGGCGATTCAGATTGACTGGTCAACAGTTCTATATATCTGGACAACATACAGAACAGTGAAATATATGGATTTACCTATTCAGGCTAAAGAAAAAGGTTTCACTTTTTTCGAGGTGATTTTTATTACCGTCATTCTCTCGCTGGGGCTTCTGACCATAATTGAGATTCTTCCATTAGGTTTTAAAGCAAAAGAAGCAGCGGAGCAATATTCCATAACTGCTCTTTTAGGTCAAAAGATAATAGAGGAGGTAAAGAGAGAAGGCTATGAGAGCTTGAGTAGTCTATCTTTATCTCAGAGTGAGAATTGTGGGGTAAGAGAGGGTGAATTTGAGGATTATCAGGGATACAGATATCGGTTAGAATGGTGCGACAGTGAAACTCCTTATCTGCGTGAATTGAAGGTTACAATCTTACTTAATAATTGGGAGATAAAGAGCGGAGAAAGAGAGGGGAACGCTAAAAATCACCTGAATAATGAGGATAATTCCTGGCAATGTTTGGATTTGGTTACTTATCTAGCTAAAAAGGATTAGGGAATGCCTCAGGACAATTTTTTTCCTTCGCTCGATAGTAGCCTTTTATTATTTCTACTCAGCTTCTCATCTCGGGAAAAATATGAACTCGTCGCTTTGCTCCTCAAACAGTATATTTTTCTTTTTCCTCAACTCGAAGTTTCGTTAAGGTTGCTCCTATAAGGCTCTCTCAAAAAATGTCCTTCGGCAAATATATAATTGGACCTAAAGAAGAGAAAGGGTGTTTATGAATTTAAGAACATTAAGGCGGGATAAAAGAGCTTTTACTTTGGTAGAAATTATTATAGCTACCTCCATTTTGGCTTTTTTAATGGTTACCCTGCATCGTGTTTTCTTGGTGAGTTCTTCTGCCTGGAAAAAGGGGGATGTGCGTATTAAAATGTATCAGAATGGGCGTGTATGTCTGGATGTGATGAGTCGAGAGATAAGATGCGCTCTGATTAGCCCGGGTAACTCTCAACTAGTGTTCAATGGGGATGAGGATGCCTTAAGTTATGTTTCCACTTTTCATAAGTCTGATGAATCGGGCGAGTTTGACCTATTTGAAGTAGGTTATAGTTTGTCTTCTCAGGGTGAGGTATTGAGGCGGATAAAAACCCGTCTTGATTCTTCTTCTGCCAGAGGCGGAGCTACATCTGTGTTAGCCAATAATATTTTGGAGTTGAGTTTCTCGTATAATAATGAGGGTGTCTGGCAGGATAGATGGGATTCTAGCCTGGGAACACCGGATAATACCAGGGATGATTACCTACCCCAGGCGGTGCAGATTAATATTATCGTCCAGGATGAGCGACTACTGGAGTCTCCTTTGCTTTTATCTACCGCAGTAACTATTCCTACCGGCGGGAAGTAATATTTTTGCTTTACAATCTAATTAAAATATGGTAATATAAGTAATAGTGAGGTAAATATTCAGTGAAATACATTCCTTCCTGTTATTGCGAGGAGTTCTGAAAGCCTCCAGGGAGATTCCTCGCTTTACTGGGAACAGGCTCTAGCAATCCCTGATAAAGGATAAGATTGCTTCACTTGCGCTCGTAATGACAGACAGGGGTTTCAGGGGGGTAGAGCCCCCTGACTATCTAATAGTAATAGGTGAGGTAAAAATGAGTATTGATAAAGTGAAAAAGAAAGAGTTGAGAGAAAAATTCGGCTATCATCCTACTGACAGCGGTTCTTCTGAGGTGCAGATAGCCGTACTTAGCGAACGAATTAAGAATTTGACCGGTCATCTGTCTAATTATAAAAAAGACCAGAGTGCTAAAAAGGGGCTTCTTCAATTGGTTATGCAGCGACGCAAGCTTCTTGATTATCTTAAAAATGAAAATATAGAAAAATATAGAAAAATAATAAAAGCTTTAGGGCTAAAAAGGTAATTGAATGGAAAAAGGTAATTTGATTAGGATAGAAAAGAAATTAGGGGATGAAGACCTGATTTTAGAAACAGGCAAGGTAGCTAGGAAGAGTGACGGTGCTGTATGGGTACAGTATGGGGAAACCATTGTTTTAGTGACGGCGGTTATTTCATCTGCCGTTGAGGAAGAAGGAGGGTTTATTCCTTTAATAGTAGATTATCGCGAAAGAGCTTATGCGGCGGGAAAGATTCCTGGAGGCTTCTTCAAGAGAGAGGGAGCACCTTCCAGTGAAGAGATTCTATCATGTCGGCTGATAGATAGGTCTGTTCGTCCTCTTTTCCCAAAAGGATTCAGGAATAAAGTTCAAATAATCGTTACTGTTCTATCAGCCAGCGAGTCCAACTGGCCACCTATTCTATCCATAATGGGAGCCTATCTGGCTTTATCTATATCTAATTTTTCCTCGATTGAGCCCATAGCAGGGGTAAGAATAGGTAGAATAGATGGTAGATTTATTATTAACCCCTCTGACAAAGAGTTGAGTGAAAGTGAGTTGAATCTAGCAATAGTAGGGAACAAGGAAGGATTGGTCATGATGGAAGGCGAGGCCTGCAAGGTGGAAGATAATGTTATAGCAGGGGCTTTTCAACAAGCGCACTCCTCGATCCAAGAACTAATCGAAATAGAGGAAGAATTTATTTCTGCCGTCGGGAAAGAAAAGAAAGAGTTTCCCCTTTATGAAATTGATGTAGAGATGAAGAAAAAAGTTGTAGCTTTTGCTTGTGATAGAGTCAAAGCTATTGAGAAGAATTGGAGTAAAGAAGAAAAGAATGCTCATATGGAAAAAATAAAAGAAGAGACTCTGGAAGAGTTTCTAACTGAATATCCTGATGAAGAAAACGATATTCTGGATATACTAAATGAATTTAAAAAAGAGAGAATGAGAGAGCTCATTATTAAAGAGGGGAAAAGGTGGGATCTTCGAGGTTCAGATGAAATTCGGTCTGTCAGTTGTGAGGTGGGGATGCTGCCGCGTGCTCACGGTTCGGGACTTTTTACTAGAGGAGAAACTCAGGCCTTGGTAGCGGTAGCTTTGGGGACTAGATCTGATGAGCAGAGAATCGACGGTCTGCACAAAGAAGAGATATTCAAGAGTTTCATGTTCCATTACAATTTCCCTCCCTACTCTACCGGGGAAGTCCGGTTCTTGCGTGGACCGGCGAGAAGGGAAGTCGGGCATGGTCTTCTGGCAGAAAAAGCCATTGTATCTATTCTACCTGATAGCAGCTCTTTCCCATATACCGTTAGACTGGTTTCAGATATCCTGGCGTCTAATGGTTCGTCTTCAATGGCTTCTGTGTGTGGGGGGACACTTGCTTTGATGGATGCCGGCGTTCCCATATCCGAGCCAGTAGCTGGAGTAGGGATAGGTTTAATTAAAGAAGAGGATAAAACTGTTATCTTAACTGATATTCAAGGAATGGAAGACTATCTGGGAGATATGGATTTCAAGATCTGTGGGACCAGAGAGGCTGTAACAGCCCTGCAGTTGGATATGAAGGTTTCCGGGGTTAGTATAGAAGTCCTGGAAGAAGCTCTGAGCAGGGCTAAAAAGGCTCGTGTTTTCATACTGGACCAGATGGAAGCTGTGATAAAAGAACCGCGACCCCGACTTTCCAGTCATGCCCCCAGAATTACTATTCTTTCTATTCCTGCCGATAAGATTGGTGAGCTAATTGGTCCAGGGGGAAAGGTAATCAAAGGCATAACCAAAGAGACGGGAGCGGGGATTGATATTGATGATGCTGAAGGAAAGGTTACCATCTCTGGTTCTGACGAAGAAGGGGTAAGAAGGGCTGTGGATATAGCCAAGAGCATAATTAGAGGACCAGAAGTGGGAAGAATTTATTCGGGAAGAGTGAAACGAGTAACTGATTTTGGAGCTTTCGTAGAAATTGCACCTGGCAAAGAAGGATTGGTTCATGTTTCCCAGTTAAGCGATAAGTTTGTCAAAAAAGTTTCCGATGTAGTGAAGGTGGGAGATGAAATCAAGGTGAAACTTACTGGCATTGATGAGCTGGGGAGATTGAATCTCAGCGGAAAAGGAATATCAAAATAAAAGTTTCCTTTGACTTATTGTGAATAAGTGACTATAATGACAGATATGAAGGAGGTGGAGGAGTTTGGTTACAATTAAGGTAGATGATTATAACTCCTTTTCTCAAGCCTTAAAGTATTTTAAGACAAAATGTCAACAATCTGGTTTGAGTTCTGAGATTAAACGACATCAGGAGTACGAAAAACCCACGGAGAGAAAAAGAAAGAAAAGACTTAGAGCTATTCGAAGACAGAGAAGGAATATGTTGAAGTTGCAGAGAAAGCAGCTGCGCAATTATTGATCCCTGTCCTCGCTAATAGGAAGAAAACTTTGAGCTAACACAGTACATATGGGAATCTAAGTTCAGATACGTAATGCAGGTCTCCAGGGGAAGAGAAGCATG
Source organism: Candidatus Aerophobetes bacterium Ae_b3a (assembly GCA_005223095.1). Classification (GTDB taxonomy): domain Bacteria; phylum Aerophobota; class Aerophobia; order Aerophobales; family AE-B3A; genus AE-B3A. The sequence continues at coordinate 3,378 of NJBQ01000017.1, read as the reverse complement.
AAATATCTGAGAGGATACCCCCCTGAGATTCTGACTCAAGGCTTTTTTCTGAGCGCAAGGGCAGGGATTGAAATAGAATAATAAGAAGGGTTGTCAGTGCGTATTCTTTTTATGGCAACACCCGCTTTTGCCTGTCCCTCCCTGGAGCTTTTGAGCCGAAAAGAGAGGTTGGTTGGAGTAGTTACACAGCCTCCTCGTCCCTCTGGAAGAGGAGGGAAAATAAATCCTTCCCCAGTAGAGAGATTAGCCAAAAGAAAAAACATACCGTTTTATCAAAGCAGAAATGTAAATAGTCCCTCTTTTATTACTAGAATAGAGCAAATTGCTCCGGATATTGTAGTAGTAGTAGCTTTTGGGCAGATTCTTTCTCCTGATTTTCTATCTATCCCTGGAATATGTTCCTTAAATTTCCACCCTTCCCTCTTGCCGCGTTATAGAGGTGCTGCTCCCATTCCCTGGGCAATAATACGAGGAGACAGGGAAACAGGGGTAACTATTCAGAGAATAGAAGAAGGGGTAGATGAAGGTAGGATAATCGTCCAGGAAAAAGTATCCATCAGCCTTGAGGATACAGCTGGAGATTTAGAAGATAGACTTTCTCTGGTAGGAGCAGAACTTTTACTAAAAACAATAAAGATGATAAAGGAAGGCTCGCAGAAGTATACAATTCAGAATGAAAAGCAGGTTACCTATGCTCCTAAGATAAGGAAAGAAGACGGTTTAATTAGATGGGAGAAGTCCTCCTATGATATTCATAATCTTGTTAGAGGGTTAAATCCCTATCCGGGCGCCTTTACTTTTATCCGATTGAGAGAGAAGAAAATCAGGGTTAAAATCTGGCAAACAGAATTGATGAAAGAGGAGCTCTTAAAAAAGAAAAAAGCCAGACCAGGTGAGGTTGTAGGGATAAAGAAAGGCAAAGGCCTATTGGTAAAAGCAGGAGAAGGTATTTTACTAATCAGGAAAGTTCAGCTAGCAGGGCGAAATCACATCTCCGGCTATGATTTCGTAAAAGGGTATCAAATCAAAGAAGGATTTATGCTGGGAAAAGATAGCGGGTAGCGTTTAGCTGATAGCGAAAGACTCAAGGTTCTATGTTTAGATAATAAAGAAAAATTTCTGCTTTCTCCATATATTCGGACAAGAAGTGACGAATTTTAACTCACTAATAGCTGGATGTATAGTCGTGCTGCCGGTAAGGAGGGATTAATGGATCCGGGGAATTTTCCATCCAGGTTAGCCAGGAAGGCTATAAGAGAGTATCTTCGTACTGGAAAGGTGATTTCTCTTCCTCCTCAAATTCCGAAAGAATTCCAAGAACAGGCAGGAGCTTTTGTCTCTTTACATGAAAGAGGGAAGCTAAGGGGATGCATTGGTACTTATCTTCCTCAACAGAAGAATGTTGCCAGTGAGATTGTAAAAAACGCCATCAGTGCTGCTACTACAGATCCTCGATTCCCGCCGGTAAGAGGAAGTGAATTAGACGAACTGGAGATATCGGTTGATGTTCTAAGTCCGCCGGAGCCTGTCCCCTCTAAGGAAGCATTAGACCCAGATAAATATGGTGTGATTGTAAGTAAAGGATGGCAGAGAGGGCTGTTATTACCAAACTTAGAAGGGGTAAATACAGTTGAAGAACAACTGACAATTGCCAAACAAAAGGCTGGCTTAAGTGGGATACCCGATGAGAATGTGGAGATTCAACGCTTTACAGTTGCTCGCTATAAACAGAATGATTAGCTTTTTCTGACCCTCTAATCCTTTATTCCTTCTAATCCTTAATCCTGGTTCACTTGAGGAACTAGGAAATTATATGGTCCACCGAAGGACAATCTCGTATTGCGTCGTGCGTGATGCGAATTGCGCAATACGACATACGATATACGCAATACGAGATTGTCCTGAGGTATTACTTGACCTTAGAGGAGATAGGAATGAGCGTTTCGGTGTGGGAAATACCGGCGATTTTTCGCACCTTTGTTTTGAGAATCTCTGCGACTTTATCGGCAGCAGGCTTAATAAAACCTCTCTCCACCTCCATTACTGCTATAAGATCATATTCGCCAAGTACAGTATGAACCTTACGTATCTCAGGAACTCGCATAAGCTTCCGTGCAACACTATCTTCCTTTCCGCTGACCACATTGATCAGGAGAAAGACCTCCGCAATCTGCTTTAAGTCTCTGGTTTCCTCATTATCCAAGTAGCCCACCTCCTTCCTCACTTATTCCGCCCCAACAAATAATCTAGACTCTCTCAAACATCACCCACTGTCCAACTTCACCACAATCGGAATATGGTTCGACGCCTCATCTATATTAGCAAACTTCTCTCTTGCCCCTTCCTCCTCTCCCACAATCGCAGGGAGCGAAGTCGCGCGTGTCACACAGACAGCCATACCTATGGCTGACAATAGGCACGCCTCTTTATTATCAATTAACCACTCATAAAGTCTCTGCTAATTTTTCTGACTAGGCTTTTAACTAATTCGCCGTAAGCTTTTTCAGGCGTATTTGCATTAAAGTGAAATAGACCACCGGATCCTATACTCACAGAAGCAACTGACTCTGTATCCTCTACTGAATCGCTCCATAAGGTTCCTCCCCCTTCGGTTTCCAATAATTTAACTATAAGGGAAGCATCAACATCGGCTTTTACTCCGAAAGATTCCGTAATAGCGGAAATATCTAGGTGCGGTCTAACCTCTGAGATGTTGAGATGACTTGAGACTATGACTCCTATATTGTACTTTTTGCCAATCATCTGTATGGTCTCAGAGTCCATTCTTTCTCTTCCCAGTGTTCGGAGTATTTCCTCTTCATTTCCAAGCTCAATAACAGTTATCTTATCCCGGTCAATTTCGAGAATTTTTTCTATTAATTTCTGAGAGGCTACTTTGGCAATTTCCCCTTCAGCACTAGAGCTCACATCGATAAATCCTATTTTTCCATATTCCGTCAGGTCAATGACAGGCACCCTAGGAGCACATCCGGCAGCAAATAATAGTAAAACTCCTGCCATGATAATGTAACAAAATTTGCGCATTTTTCCCTCCTACTTTGTTTTGTCTTTGCAGAACTCTTTTAGCTCTACTGTAAATATTCAGTGAAGTATGTTCCTTCTTGCCATTGCCAGGAGTTCTGAGGGCCTTCAGGACGACGTGGTAATCTCTCATGGAGATTGAGATTGCTTCGCTTGCGTTCGCAATGACGTGGTTCACTGAATATTTACATAGATTGTTTTAGAGGTAGGGTAGCGGTGCAGGGATTCGAACCCCGGACTCCACGGGTATGAGCCGTGTGCTCTAACCAACTGAGCTACACCGCCGTTTTGGTTGCGGGGGTCGGATTCGAACCGACGACCTCCGGGTTATGAGCC
>NJBQ01000095.1 GCA_005223095.1 Candidatus Aerophobetes bacterium Ae_b3a | reverse complement strand
TTGGATTGCCCGCAGCATCGTATCGGACTAGTTTCTCAGCGTACATCATCTGTTCTTCAATCGTTTCCGGAGGAGTGGTAAAACCAGCCTCTTTGAAGTGGTCCTTATTGTAAAACATAACCTTCAGTGAGATGTAATTTGGCATGGTATAGAGTTTATTGGTTCCGGGAACTGTGCTGTACTTGATGGCGGCCGGGGGGAAATTCTCTTTTAACCAAGCAACAAGATCAGCCGGAACCTCGTCGAAAAGACCGGCTTCGTAGTAGGGATAGGTACTCATAGTCCCTAAGTCCAGAACATCACAAGCCTGTCCCGCTGGAAGAGCAGCAGCTACTTTTTCCTCTAAAGCCCTCTGAGGAAAAAGAGTGGCTTCAATATCTATTCCCGGATTTAATTTCTCGTAGCGTTCACCGGCACGTTTTTGGAATTCATGCATCTCAGGATAAGCCGTCCAAATAGAGATAGTTGTCTTAGCCAATCCCGTTACAGAGATTAACCCCGTTAAGCAAACAACCAACATTCCCGTCATCACTATCAAAAAAACTTTCTTCTTCATTTCTCTCTTCCTTTTTTGAGTTAGTTCAGTTCTCTGCCAAAGCTCCTCCAGAGAGAAACCAATCTCTTGACACTTCTCCCTTCGGAAAGCCTTCTTTTATTCCCCAGCTAACGGCCACTTACTCTCTCACCTCCCTCCTGACCTTATTTTTAGCTTCTCATTTAAGAAAAGAATCTAAATTCATTATAAGCCCCACATTTTCCCTGTTCAGCATACCCCACCTATCTGGTAAACTTATCTGTATCCCAATCAAATAGATATCTTCTTACTTGTCTGAATAAGAGTTTCCTGCAATTGTCTACGTCTGCCAGTGTTTAGCCTGAAGGCTGGGATCCAATAGCATAATTACCTAATCTCTCACTGAGCTCAGCTATACTCAAAGGAGACCTCTCTTGGGACAAAATCTCAAGAATTACTAAAGGTCTATCCAACGCTTTCAGGGGGTAAATGGGTGCTTTTTTGAAGGACAAGTCATTCCTCTTCTGTATTATAGAATCTAATTCTATGATATAGTATAATCAAAATAAAGTTTTTGTCAACTGAGAAGGGTTGAAGCGGGAAGCGGGAATGCTTATTGATATTGTTGTTTTCTGCCAACTATTCTTAACCATATCCCAACCCAGAACTAACAGAGGTTTCATTCGAGCAATTTCTGGATGATTTTCAGGCAAAAATCAGGTAGGTCATCAGGAACCCGACTGGTTATTATATTTCCATCAATGACCACAGGGCTATCTTCATAATTGGCTCCTGCGTTGATCAAGTCATCCTTTGCCGCTTGGTAGGAGGTCATACTCTTACCGCGCACTATACCTGCTGATATTAAGACCTGCGGCCCATGGCATATAGCAGCGATTATTTTATTCTTCTCATAAAGAGACCTTACCAAATCTAGACATCCCTGATGAATTCTAAGAGCATCAGGAGAAAAACCTCCCGGAATGACGATAGCGTCCACGTCGCCAGAGTCTATTTCCTCCAAATTTGCCAGAATGAATCTTTTTCCCTCTTCATGAACCAAGGGTGGGACAGTGGTGCCAAAACGGCCCGTAACATACTTTTTTGTCTATTTTTTATGCTCTTCAATTATTTTTGAGGCAGTATGGATGAGATCCTGCACCCGATCATATAATCTGCTATAGACCTGGGAGTATAGGTTATCGTATATCTCTCTTCTTTCAAAATTGGGCAGAAAAGTTCGATCCACCTCAACCATTTTCTTCACTGCTTCCTCAAAATTAGAATATACCTGACCTCCCACGGCTGCGCATATTGCTGCTCCCAGAGCAGTTGTCTCCGGAGTTCTTAAAATGTCGACCTCAACACCTAATATATCGGCAAATATTTGATTCCAGATAGAGCTTTTCGCTGACCCTCCATACATCCTCACCTTGGTAATGGGAACCTTGGAGCCCTTTTCCATAAACTCCTTTTTACGCCGGGACTCAAAAGCAAGTCCTTCTAAGATGGCTCTTACCAGATGAGATTTACCATGATGCAAAAGAAATCCAAAGATAACACCCCTTGCTTTGAGATCCCAGTAGGGTGAAGCTGCCCCGGAATAATAGGGGATCAGCATCAGTCCTTCATTTCCCGCTGGAACCTGTGTAGCCAGGTTATATAGCTTATCCCAGATATCCTTTCTTTCCTCTTGAGTGTTCTCAACTTCTAGGCCGGTAAAATTATCTCTAAACCAGCTCATCAAGGCCGAGCCTCCACTCCATATAGAATCTTCCAGAAGGTAGTCCCCGGTAGGACTGATCTCTATAAAGTAGTTTAAATCAGAATCCAGTTTAAGTTCCTTGACATAAGCCTCTAGGGAACAGGACGTTCCTCCATTTATAGCTAACATCCCCGGTTGATTCACTCCAGCCCCTAGCGTTCCACAAGGCTGATCCCCGGCAGTAGTCACTACGGTGAGTCCCTGGGGAAGGCCAGTAAGGCCTGATGCCTCTTTACTGATCTTTCCCACCACTTCCCCTCCGGGAAAGATCTCGTCTACCCAGAGACTAGCCGGGATGTTGAAAAGACCAAGAATATCCTCAGCCCACCTGGTAGGAGAGGTCACATCCAAGCAGCCAGTCTGGATGGCAGAACTTGACGTAGTAACTAATCTTCCCGTTAGTTTATAGATTATGTAATCCTGAACGAGGAGAAATTTATAGGTTTTTCTGTAAATCTCCGGTTCATTTTCCTTCAGCCACATAGCCTTGTAAACTGTCCAGATACTGGGGAAGTTCCCCGTACGAGAGTAAATCTTCTTTGCTCCTATTTTTTCTCTCGCCCACTCATTTTGTCTGCTACACCTTGTATCATTCCAGAGAATGGCATTACGAATAGGTTTAATCGTCTCATCCACCGGTACAGTGGTGATTCTCTGGTGAGTGATACCTATAGTCACAATTTTATTTTTATTGATATTTCCTTGCTTTAAGGCCCTTTTTGTAGCTGTCTGAAAGGCCTGCCACCACCACTCTGCTTTCTGCTCCACCCAGCCAGCTTGAGGCCGAAGAAGGGGGTAGGAGGACCTCCCTTCAGCAACTGGACTTCCCTCTTCATCAAAGACCATAACTTTGGTAGAGGTAGTCCCAATATCGGCCCCTATTACAAAAATCTTATCTTTCAACTTCTCCTTCCTTAAAAGCTTCTATCCATTCTCTGAACCGAATCTCCAAATCTCTCTTTAGATTCCCGATACTGCTCTGCCTTCTCCAAGCGCTTTATGATACACTTTTACCAAAAACTTTAGCGGTAGTACAAGAAGAAAATTTCTTTACTCCGCTGTCAATCCCCCATCTATTACAAAAATAGATCCCGTAGCGAAAGAGGACTCATCAGAAGCAAAGTAAAGAGCAACCTCTGCAACATCCTGCGGAATCCCAGCCCGAGCTATAGGTTGCCAGGATGCCTTGGCAGTTCTAGGATCTTTACCAGGCGCATAATGAGCAACTACCATGTCCCCTTGGGCAGAGTCTATCAATCCAGGACAGATACAATTAACTCTAATGCTATCTTTGGCGAAATCTAAAGCCATACCTCGGGTTAGGTTGACAATGCCCCCCTTGGAAGCATTGTAAGCAGATCCATCTCTGGAACCCACCAATCCTGCGACCGAGGCTAGATTTATTATTGAGCCCTCTCCTTCTTTTTGCATGAGAGGAATTATCTCTTTTGAGACGAGAAAGATTCCCTTCAAATTTGTATCTAACACCCGATCCCAGGTTTCCTCCGTAAGATCGGTGACCCTTCCCGGTCTCCAGATTCCCGCATTATTCACCAGAATGTTAATGCTGCCACAAAAGGAAATCGCCTTTTGGACCATATTTTTTACCTCATCGGCTCTGGCAACGTCACATCTAATAAACAGACAATTTCTTCCTTGCTGGTTAATCTCTTTTTGGGTTTCAGCTCCTTTCTCCTCATTAACATCGGCTATAACCACCTGGCAGCCCTCACTGGAAAATAGTTGAGCAACAGCCTTCCCTATCCCCACAGCACCGCCGGTGATAACTGCCGATTTACGCCTTAGTTTCATATGGACTTCCTCTCTTTTTTTACCTAAAATCGTTTTGAAATAGCCTACTTCACGGCTCCCATAGTTAGACCCTTCACTAAATGCTTTTGGACCAAAATTGTAAATATTATTACCGGAATAAGGGCAAGTACTCCTCCAGCAGTCATATAGCCCCAATTAATACCGGTCTCCTTCATGTAACCAGTGATACCCACAGGCAAAGTTACAGCTTTGCTCCCGGTGAGAATTAAGGCAAATAAAAACTCATTCCAAGAAAAAATAAAAGTAAGTATTCCTGTTGCTGCCAATCCTGGGGCCGCCAAAGGTAGAGCTATCTTCCGAAAAGCACTAAAATCGGAGCATCCATCTACTAGGGCACTCTCTTCAATCTCTCGAGGAATCTCCCGAAAAAAGCTTCTCATCAGCCACACTGCAAAAGGTAGATTAAAGGTGAGGTAAATTATGACTAGACTCCAGGGAGTATCCAGGAGGTGTAGGTTTCTCATAATAATATAAATGGGAATAATAGCCGCTACAGGTGGCATCATTCTTACGGAGAGTATCCAAAAGGCAATATTATCGGCTCCCCTAAATCTAAATCGGGCTAAACTGTAAGCAGCCAAGGAACCAAGTATGAGAACTGCCCCTGTGTTCAGGGAAGCAACTATGAGGCTGTTTAGCAGATACTTCATAAAAGGAGAGAATTGAAATATGTGCTCATAGTTTTCCAGCGTAGGCTGAAAGATCCATTTGGGAGGGAAACTAAGGGCATCCAATTCAGTCTTAATAGAGGTCAAAAATAAAACCATTGGCGGGAAAAGAATTACCACAAACACGACTACTGCCATTGCCACCAAAATTGTCTTTTTCACTTTTACCCACACAACTTCATTCATCATGTTCGCTTTGCATATATTCCTCTGGATTGAAGCATCCTGATCAAAATCATGCAGATTATGGTCACCACTACCAGCAATACCCACGACAGGGCTGAAGCATATCCTAGATGAAAGAATTTAAAACCATAGCGGTAGGTATAGTAATTCAATATTTCAGTGCTCATCCCTGGCCCCCCCTGGGTAAGAACAAAAATCAAATCAAAAGTCTTAAAAGAATCCATTACCCTAATAAGAAGTACCACCAGCATGGCCGGACTTAAAAGAGGAAAGGTAATGTAACAAAATGTCTGCCAGGATGATGCTCCGTCAACCAGAGCGGCCTCGTAGGGTTCCCGGGGTAGGGATTGAAGTCCGGCCAGCAGTATCAAGGCTACAAAAGGGGTCCACTCCCAGATATCAGCCATCATTACGGAAGGAAGAGCTGTCCCTGGCATGCCTGTCCAATTAACAGGAGAGAAACCCAACCAGGAGAGAAAATAATTGAGCATACCTAAATCAGGATTATACATCAGTCTCCATATTATTCCAACTACGACAGGGGTCATAGTGATAGGAAGAACTAAAACTGTTCGCAAGAATCCAATAATCTTTCTTGTAATCTGATCCAGTATAAGCGCAACTACAAGCCCCAGACCAAATTGTACAGAAACAGTACCAGCTAAATAGAAAAGGGTAACCTTAAAGGAAGAACGAAAGTAGGGGTCCTGAAAAAGAATTGTCCGGTAGTTATTAATCCCCGCCCAACTCCATCCCCCGGCTCTGATAATATTCCAGTCGTAAAAACTAAGGATGAGAGAAAAAGCGAGTGGAAATACAACTATACTGATAAGAACTGCGACGGCGGGAGCAAGAAAAAAAAGCCACACATACTTACGCTTTAACAAACAAAAAAAATGACCTACCTTCCTCCCCAATTCCACTTATTTTTCCCTTTTCCAGGGGACCAAGCAGATTGCTTGGTCCCCTGTTTGAACTACTTCAAAAGCCCCCACTTCTTAAGAATAAACTCAAATTTCTGGTTCACATCATCTAGCGCTTTTTTAGCACTCTTCATTCCGGTCATGGCCTCAGATACACCTACCTCTAAAGCATCTGCAAGTTCCGAATAAGCAACAATCCGGGGACGACCTTTGGCTATGGGGAGAGAGAGTAACATTCCAGTATACTCAAGGTACTTTACCTGCATTCTAGGGTCTTCCAGCCCGGAGAAACGTGAGCCGGGTTGGCTATAGGCGAGACGCGGATCTAACTCTGGCGAAGAGGCCCAAACCATAAACTCCCAGGCAGCTTCCTTGTTTTTGGAATCTTTAGGAATCTCCAAACTCCAACCCCCAAAGGTAGGAGTCCTTTTGATACTTCCGTCGGGTTGTAGTTTTCCAGGAATCAAGGTGAAATCGAATTTACCAACGATTTTGGATTTAGAAGCATCGTAGAAAGTAGGAGCAGCATTCTGCCACTGAATAGTCATAGCTGCTTTGCCCTGGGCAAAGGCGCGAGCGTTTTCATCCCAGTCATAAGTTAACACTCCGGCAGGCGCAAAAGGAATAAGAGATTTAAAGTACTCTAGCGCATCCACTGCAGCCGGGCTGTTTATGGTGGGGCGGTAGTTTTCATCATACCACTCTCCTCCAAAGGACCAGACCATATTGTCATAGGTGCACTGGAGTTGAACCCCTCTTCTGCCCATAAAGGTAATACCGGAAACTCCTGGTTCCTTCAAATTAAGTTTTTCAGCAGTTTCCCTCAACTCTTTCCAGGTCTGAGGAATTTCTATTCCATATTTATCAAAAATGTCAGTTCGATAGTGCAGTCCAAATACCGCTTGAATACAAGGCAATCCATAGATTCTATCTTCCCACATTCCCTGTTCTGATACCACCGCGGGGATAAAATCATCTAGAGCCAGGGTATTATGATCTGTTCGCAGAATGAATTCCTCCAGTGGGATTGTCCATCCTTCACCTGCATACTGACCAACCCACACACAATCAACGTGAACTATATCATAGGCCCCCGTACCCTGAGTAAGAGCTACCATCTGCTTTTCCTGTAGAGTGGGATAGGCGAGAATATCAAAAACCACCTTTATTCCAGTCAGCTTCTCAAATTCGGGAGCCAGCTTTTTGATTGCGTCAGCACGAGGTTCCGCAACCATAGCTACATGAATAGTCTTACCGGCCCAAGGCTGCTGGGTGTAAGTTCCGAACTTGAAACCCTTGGGAACATTCACCTCTACCGCAAAAGTGGAGGAAACAATCCCCACCATAATTATCAACGCAGCTGAGACTCCCATTACCACCTTCAGACATTTTTTACTTACCATTCTTTTACCTCCTCCTCGTCAATCTTATTCTTATTGCTCGGTCTTTATCGCTCTACTTCAATTTTTTGTAAACTATTCTCCCAGCTAACAGACATATTTACTTTATCACCTCCCTCCTGGTCTTATTTTTAGCTTCTCATCCAAAGAAAAAAACGCGATTTTGTTAGTAACCTTTCACTAGGTTGATCTTAATCAAAAAAGAACTGTCTTGGCCTAAGATATCACGAATTGCCAAAGCTTTATCCCAGACCTGGTCGGGGTAAGCGAGTTCTTCTTACACGCCAAGTCATTTCCCACTTATCTCCTATAATATAGAATTATATTCTGTATTATAATATAATTATCTTAGACCTTTTGTCAAGGACTCGCATCAAGTCTGATACGTAACCACCAAAGTAAGACTTTGGGAACATCCAAAATAAGACTGTGTAACATTCAAAATAAGACAATTTATAGATGGTACTCCCGGAGCTTCTGTTTGTCTTTAAAGATCATAATCTTCTTTTTGGGGATAAAACAGACAGTGACTGTATCCTTGGGGAACTTTCCCACCTTCCATCTTCTTCCACTAAAGCTTACGGTTCCGTCTTTTTTAACCTTTCTATGGTAATGAAGGCAAAAGACATAATCTAGGTCAATCTCTTCGCATAATCAAGGAAGAGGAGGAAAGGCTAGTCCCTCTAAAAAACAAACTCCTCAAGTAGCGGCAAAAAGTTACCTTTTTAATGGCACAACGACCCCAGCTTCGGTTACCTGATCCAACGGCTTGACACGGACAAGGTTTCTTGACAGAGATTACATAAGGGGAGAAAGCAACCCAATTGCGTCTGCTCGGAATGACCTATAAACCCCGATTTTCACTCAACTAATTATACCCTATTTTTAGGGATAGATAAGAAAAAATTTTAGAATATCTCTAAGTAGCAGTAATAAAGGTTTTTTGAGGGAAGAATAGAGGAATAGCAAATTATCATGGATGGAAAATTGGGGGTAAATTTAATGCGTAAAAATCGGGGATTGAAGCTTGAGGACACCATTCCTGATGATACCTTTCTGGTAGGGAGCAGTACAGCTTGGGAATCAGATGAAGTGATTTAGGTCTTTTTTTCTGGTGAGACCAGGATGCGTATAGGATTACCGATTTTCTTTCTGAAACGCTCAAAGGCTTCATTAATTCTATCCAAAGAAGTCTTCTCACTCACAGCCGCAGAAATATCCAGCCGGCCCTGCCAGATCAAGTTAACAATTT
>NJBQ01000094.1 GCA_005223095.1 Candidatus Aerophobetes bacterium Ae_b3a | reverse complement strand
TGCTATCTTAGCCTCAGTTATCATAAATGAACTAATTGCTCCACCTCTCACTAAATATGCTCTCTTTAAAGCAGGAGAAGCTACATCTCAATGAAAGATAATATATTATGAATATTCTTCTTTCCTTCGGTGTTATTCTGTTAGCTGGCTTTTTGGCAGCAAAGGTCTTACGGAGAGTCAGGTTTCCTGCTGTTACAGCATACCTTTTATTAGGTATCCTTCTTGGTCCAGGGGTCCTTAATATAGCTTCTGAGCAAATTATCAATGCTTCCGGATTAATTTCTAATGTTGTTTTAGGTATAATTGCTTTTGGTTTGGGACAAAACTTTTCCAGGCAGAACTTTTCTAGAATTGGTAAGTCAATAATTTGGATTTCTCTATTGGAAGCTGGCGGTGCCTGGGCAGGTGTTTTCTTCGCTTCCTTTTTATTATTAAAACAACCTCTTTATCTCTCCTTGCTTTTTGGAGCAATTGCCTCTGCCACAGCACCGGCAGCAACAGTTATGATAATTAGAGAATATAGAGCCAGGGGTATTTTTACCAATACTCTTTTAGGAGTGGTAGCTCTTGATGATGCCTGGAGCCTGATAATCTTTTCCGTTTCCTTAACTCTTGCCAAAGCTTTAAGGTATCCTTTGACAGAGGGTTTTTTTCTTCCGAAAATCTTCCTTTCAGCTTTTTTAGAGATTGGTGGTGCTTTTGCTCTGGGTGCATCAATAGCGATGGCTTTTTCTTATTTTTCTCGTTTTGTAAAAACGGAAGCGGATCTTCTCATTTATACTCTGGGTTTTGTTCTTCTCAATACAGGCATGGCTCTGTATCTTCATTTTCCAGTTTTACTGGCTAATATTTTTCTAGGGGTGGTGTTAGTTAATATAAGGAAAGAAAACATCAGATTTTTTGAGGTTTTTAGAAGAATTGATTCTCCTCTTTATCTTTTCTTCTTTGTTTTGGCTGGTGTCCATTTGGAGATTAATTTATTAGGAAAACTAGGACTAATAGGAGTTGCTTATTTTGGTTTCCGAATAGCAGGTAAATTATTAGGTGCATCACTGGGTGGTTATCTGTCAGGAGCTCCTAAATTGGTGAAAAAGTATCTTGGTTTTGGATTAGTTCCACAAGCTGGTGTGGCTCTGGGATTGGCTTTAATTGCTAAGGTAGAGTTTTCTCCTCTGGGTGGAATTGTCTTTACTACCATAATGGTCACAACCATAATCTACGAAATCATCGGTCCCTTCTTTACCAAATTCGCCCTTAGCAAAGCGGGTGAAATTGAAGAAAAGCGTTTAGCGGATAGCGCATAGTAAAAGGTTCAGTGTTCTATAGTTAAATAAAAAGTTACAGTTACTATTGGGACATTTGCTCCCATAATCAAGACCATTTGTTATTTTTCGCTCTCTCCTTTAGCCTTTTGCCAGATTCTGACTTTCTTTACATGTCTCTTGTCTGCATCCACTATTCTTATTTCCAAGTTTTTCCATTCGATTATCTCTCCCTTTACCGGAATTCTTCCCAGAACATCAAAGATGAATCCACCTATTGATTCAAAGGCATCTGTTTTCTCTGGCAGATGGGTGCCCAGTTTTTCATTAATCTCGTCAATATCTGTCTCTGCTTTTATTAAAGCAGCTCCATCTTTCAAAATAGTTATTTTTTCCTCTGCTCTGTCATATTCATCCTCGATTTCCCCTACTATTTCTTCCAATAAGTCTTCTATGGTTAGCATTCCTGCTACTCCACCATATTCATCTACTATAATAGCTAAGTGGGTCTTCTCTTTCTGGAGTCTGCGAAACAGTCTACCTAAATTGATAGTGTAGGCAACAAAAATAGGAGGATGCATAATTTCTTTTACCTTTTTTTCTTCGCTCAAGTTATTGATAAAATTCAATAAATCTTTGGCATAAGCAATGCCGGTTATGTTATCTATATTCTTGTGGTAGACAGGGATTCTTGAGTATCCCACCTTTTTTATAAGGTCTGCCAGTTCTATTAAGCTTGCTTCTTCATTTATGCAGACCATATTGGTACGGGGAACCATTATCTCCTTTGCCTGAGTTTCATCAAATTCTAAGGCGCTATGAACCAATTCTTCTTCTTGCTCCTCCAGGGCTCCCTCTTCCTGGCCCAGGTCGATAAGAGCATGGATTTCCCTTTCTGTAATCAGACGATTTCTCTCGATTTCCTCTGTTTTGGTGAGCCTGAGGACGGTCTGGGTGAAAAAGGTAAGAGCCCTAACCAGTGGACTTAAGATTTTAGAAAGCAAAAAGATTGGTCTGACTACTTTAACAGATATCTCTTCGGCGTGGTGTTGACAATAGCTCTTGGGAAGGATTTCTCCAAAAATGAGGATTACAAAGGTCATCACTCCCGTAGCTATGCCGACAACCTGGCCTGCTGTTCCATTTACTACTTCTTGCACCAGAAGAGTAGCCAGACTAGCAGCGGCAATATTAACGAAATTATTGCCAATCAAGATAGTAATCAGCCAGCGGGAAGGTTTTGTTAATAAAAATTCTACCTGGCGTCCTTTCTTTCCCTTCTCTTTAATCAACCTTTTTAGAGTCAATTTATCCAGTGAAGAGAGAGCGATTTCTGAGCCTGAGAAAAAGGCCGATAGTATCACACAGCTCGCTAAAAGTATTCCTTCAATCCATACCCTACCCACGATACTACTCCCTTAGATACTTGTTTTCTATTTTGGTAATTTTGTCAACCCGTCTTTTATGTCTTCCTCCCTTAAATTCTGCTTCTAGCCATTCTTCTACTATTTGTTTAGCCAGGTCTTTTCCCGTTATTCGTCCTGCCAGAACCAGTATATTGGAGTTGTTGTGTTGGCGGGAAAGGCGAGCGCTAAAAATTCCATAGCAAGGGGTGGCTCTAATTCCAGGGACTTTATTTGCCGTAAGGCACATTCCTAATCCTGTTCCACAAATGAGAATTCCTCTTTCGAATTCGCCTTTTGCTACTGTCTCGGCCACTTTTATTCCCCAGTCTGAATAGTCAGTAGATCTAGTATCATAGGTGCCAAAATCATAATAATCTATTTCTTTTTGCTTGAGAAAATCTTTTAGTTCTTCTTTTAGTTCGTATCCTGCGTGGTCTGCTCCTAGAGCTAGCCTCATTTATCTTTTTCTCCTTCTTTATGTGCTCCTTTCTTTTTGTATTTGACCAATTTATCGGCTAAAGATTTGTTCAATCTTACCTTCAGAGTCACTTCGTTTTTTGAATAGCTCTTTTCTATGATCTCTCCCCTTGAATAAATGAGGGATATCAGGTCATTTCTTTGGTAAGGAAAGGTAAATTCAGCATAGACCCTTTTTTCTTCCAGGGTTTTGCTTATTCTCTGGATAAGTTTTTCCAGGCCTTTTTTTTGTAAGGCTGAGATAGCTATAGGGGAGTCCAGGTTTCTGTGAAGACGAGAAAGTCTATATCCATTATCAATCAGGTCAATCTTGTTTAAAATGTTAATAATAGGTTTATTATCTGCCTTAAGTTCTCTCAATACTGAATAGGTTGCTCTATTTTGCTCTTCTAGCTTGGGGTGGGAAGCGTCAAGAACGTTAATAAGAATATCTGCTTCCTCAATTTCGCCCAGGGTAGCCCGGAAGGAAGCTACCAGATGATGAGGCAATTTATTAATGAAACCTACAGTGTCAGTAAGGAGTAGAAATTGATTATTAGGCAGGATTATCTTGCGTGTTGTAGGATCCAAAGTGGCAAAAAGCTTATCATCCACTCTTATTCTTGCTTTGGTAAGAGCGTTAAGAAGAGTGGATTTTCCCACATTAGTGTATCCTATAACTGCCGCTGTATAGTAGGATTTTCTCTTTCGGTTTTTCTTTAAAAGTTCTCTTTGCTGCTCGAGCTTTCCTAATTTTTTTTTTAGAGTAATGATTCTTTTTTTGATTTCGCGGCGGTCAGTTTCCAGTCTGGTTTCCCCTGGTCCCCTCGTTCCTATGCCTCCTCCCAGGCGAGACAAGAAGATTCCTTTTCCGGTCAATCGGGGAAGTAAGTAGGTTAACTGTGCCAGCTCTACCTGTAATTTACCTGCAGCAGAATAAGCTCTTTTGGCAAAGATATCAAGAATAAGTTGGGTACGGTCAATGATTTTTACCCTTATCTTTTCTTCTAAATTGCGCTGTTGGGTGGGAGTAAGCTCATCATCAAAAATAATTAAGTCTGCTTTTGTCTCCCGGGATAAATTAAGTAGTTCATCTACTTTTCCCTTTCCAACATAGAAAGTCTTATCCGGAACAGAACGATTCTGGACAATTTTAGTCACAATTTCTGTTTCTGTTGTTTCAGCAAGGCGAGTTAATTCTTCCAGGGAATCTGCTGCTGCCCACTCCTGAGATTTCCTTCTTTCTAATGCAACCAGGATAGCTCTCTCTTTAGTTTTAGAGCTAGCTTCTTTCGGTCTATTGTCTTGCTTAAAGGTATTTCCTCCTTTTGTTAAGATTTTTTTTGGAGAATAATTTGTCTCTTATCATAAATTATATTCTTGTCTTACACTTTGTCAAGAAATGCCTCAGGACAATATAGCGGTTAGCGTATAGCGTTCAGCGGATAGAATAAAACATCTTATACAACATGCTATCTACTTTTACCTGCGGATTTATCTTGTTTTTCGATTCCGCAGTTACCGGTTGATATTCTTATTAAGCTAAAAACAATAATTCAAAACTTTTGAATTTTAGGCTATGGTTTTGTTTTTTCGTTTTTCACTATACGCTATCCGCTACACGCTAAACGCTATTGACGAGCTTTATCACATTTCTTACCAGAGAGTCAACGTCCAATCCTTGCATTTTAAAAAGTTCTACTGGTGCGCCGGAGCCAGCATAAGCATTTGCTCCCATCTTTTTAAAATGAGGATTGAGAGAATTTTCAGCAAGGAAATTAGCCACCACACTTCCCAGCCCAGTGTTGATATTGTGGTCTTCGTAAGTGACTATTGCTCCCGTTTGAGCGGCTTCTTTTAGTCTTTCTTTATCTAAGTCGGTGAGACAGGATACATTTATCACCTGTACCTGATATCCTTTTTTCTTCAAAATCTCTGAGGCCTGGATAGCATAACTGAGCATTCCTCCCATAGAAATAATGGCTGCTTGATTACCTTCACGCACTTTATCTGCTTTTCCATAACAGAATTGATAGTCATCTCCAAATAATGGCTTACCATTTTCAGTAAGGATTACTGGCCCTGAGGAACGCCCCATTCCTACGAAAAAGTTACCCCATACACTGGCTATATAACGGATAACTCGGTCAGTCTGGTTGGGGTCAGCAGGAATAATAATCTTGTATCCATAAAGGTTGTTTATTATTCCTACATAATCTATACATTGGTGAGTTTTTCCATCCTGACCAACCTCAATTCCATTATGGGTGCAAATAAGCTTTAGATTGGTTTGATTTATATCGTTCAGTCGCTGTTGGTTGTAAGTTTCATCAACTCCAAAAACACCAAAGTCAGCAAAGAAAGTGACTATGCCTTCAACGGAGAGGGCTCCGGCTACTGTGGCTGTATTATGTTCCTGGATTCCTGCTTGAAAGAAATGCTCTGGATAAGCAGCAGCGAATTTGCCTGTCTTCACCGAACCTATCAAGTCACAGTCAAGCACTGCAATAGGAGTGGAGTTTTGCTGAGATAGGTTAATTTTGCCCAGGTCTTCCAGGGCATTTCCAAAAGCACTTCGGTTATCAATTTTCTCTTTTTGTGTGTAAGTGTGAGGCTTGCCCGTGATAATATTTATCTTTTTTACCACTCTTTCCCTGCTAGTTCTTTCTCCTGGATTTCTCTTTCTTTTTTCTTCCATTTGAGTGAAGTATTCGTCTAAGTTGTCATCAAAACCGAGTTCTGGCAAGGCAGCTTTACATTGGTCAAAAGAGAGAGGCATGCCATGGAATTCGAACTTATCCTCCATAAAAGATACCCCTTTTCCCATGCTGGTTTGAGCTATGATAGCCACCGGAGAGTTTTTATTATTTACTGCTTCTCGCAAAGCCTGATATATCTCCTGGTAATTATGACCATCAATCTCCAGAATATCCCATCCGTCAGCCAGGTAATTCGCTTTGATGTTTTGGGGCATAATTTTTTTTAAGGAACCGCTAAGCTGCAGGCGGTTATAATCAATGATTACCGTAATATTATTTAATTGAAATTTTCTGGCCAGTCGTCTGGCTTCACTTATTTGACCCTTCGATTGTTCACCATCTCCCATAACCACAAAAACCTGGTAGTTTTTACGATGGAGTCTTGCGGCCAGGGCAAAACCACAGCCAGCAGATAGTCCCTGGCCAAGATTCCCACTATCCCATTCCACACCGGGAACTCCTCGTTCTGCATGTCCTTCAAAAATGGTTCCTGCTTTTCTGAACCCAGCAATAACTTTGTCTCTATCGAAAAAGCCTCGCTGAGCCAGGGCAGCATATACTCCAGGGGAAGTGTGTCCATGACTCACTACAATACGGTCACGCTCAGGATAGCAAGGATTAGCCGGCTCTATGTTGGTACAAAAATATAAAACCAGGTAGATGTCTATGCTGGACATTGACCCTCCCGGATGACCTGATTTAGCCAGGGTGGTCATCTTCAAGATATCTCCCCGAGCCAGTCTCCCCATCTCTTTTAGTTTAGCTATTTTTCCTTCCTCTAATTTTTCCTTTTCAAATCCCCATCCCATTTAGAAAACCTCCTGATAAGAGTTTGTACGTATGATAGCGAACCTGCGCCCAATGTCAAATTTGTCGCTGGTCGCTTGCATTCCCTTTTCCCTTATGGAGAGCGGCATGAGATACGAACAACGTATTTGTCTTCCGGCATTCCCTTTAGCACATCTATACCGAAGGACATTCCTCGAGGGAGCCTTATAGGAGCAAAATCGTGAATAGTGAATGGTGAATCGCAAGAAAAGAATTGAACGGCTTGGGGTTGAATTGACAATTCACGATTCACGAAATACGATTCACCGTATTGTCTTTCGGCGTCTCTTGACGGATCAAAATAGAGGAGTATACTCTGTGCTTAATTATATATTAGGAGGACAAAGTTGTTTTTTAATCGAAGAATACCCTCTTTTATGCGAGAGGCCTATTATTATGAATCTCTGGGTGCTATTACTTTTGCTCTTTTTGCTGGCCTTTCGGCAAGCTTTTTTCCGATAATAGCCAGAAAACTAGGGGCTAGTTCTTTTCAAATGGCACTGATCAGTTCCGCTCCTTTTATGGGAGCTTTATTTACTCTCTATTGGGCACGCCTTTCCAGCAATGCGGTTAGTCAAATGGATTTTTTTGTGAAAGTAAAGTTATTGGCCAGAGCGGTTATCTTATTTGCTTTTTTGGCTATCAACCCCTGGATTTTCATTCTGCTTGTCTTTCTCAACTCCTTACTGGAGCAGGCAGGCAGTCCTGCTTACGTAGGAATTATGAAAAAGATTTACTCTGATGATTATCGGGGAAGAGCTATGGGTTATGTAAGGATGGAAATGGCTATAGTAGCTGTATTCGCTTCTTATTTAGGGGGCTTTCTTCTCGATCATTTTAGCTATCGTTATATATTTCCAGTGGGTGCTGTGTTTGGTATTCTTTCCGTAGCTTTCTTTGGTAGAATCAAAGTAAAGAAAGAGAACATGAGGCGACAGAGAAAAAAGCAGGGGATTTTACCTAGAGAAATTTTAGAAATATTCAAAAAAGACAGACCTTTTGCTTTGTTTGAGATGATTTTCTTTATCCAGGGTTTTGCTAACCTTATGATTATGCCTCTCTTTCCTATTTTCTTGGTCGACTATTTGGGGATATCCAATACTTCTATGGGGAAACTAGTCAGTCTTTCTTCAATTTTTCTCATATCTTCCTATTTGTTTTGGGGACATTATATTGATAAAAGGGGAGCTTGTCGTTCCTTAACTGTCAATTTTTTTCTGCGCAGCTTCATTCCTATTTGCTACTTTTTTGCTTCCAGTATCTGGTATATTGTTCCTGCCAGTATCATAGCCGGGTTCACCATGGGAGCACAGGAACTATCGCGAGTTCACTTTATTACCAACAGAGCCAAAAGTAAAGATATTCCTACCTACCAGGGCATCGATTTTACCCTTATGGGGTTAAGGGGTGTGATTGCTCCTTTTTTGGGGGTGGCCCTGATGCATTGGATAGGGATGAAGTCCGTATTTATTATTAGTTTCTGTCTGATTGTTATTTCTTCTCTGGTAATGTTTTTGTCAGACCGCTACTACTTTTCAGATTCTCTTCCTTCCCTTTCTTCGTCTACTCTTAATCACGGCGGCTGATTTGCGGCGATAAGTGGCTTTCTTTCGGTTAGATACACGTTTCTTTCCGTATTGAGACATTATTCTTTCTTTCTCCTTTCTCCCAGTTCTAGTATCGGAGTTTCCTTTTTCCCCTCACCTCAATCCTCTCCCCACAGGGGAGAGGGAAGGGAGAGGGTAACTTGTTTAAATGGCTATACGCATTATAAGTAAAATTGTTCCTATTGTCCAGCAATAGTAAGCGAAGATATAAAGTTTTTTCCCCAGAATAATTTTTCGAAAAATAACAAGGGAAATATAACCAATAATGG
>NJBQ01000093.1 GCA_005223095.1 Candidatus Aerophobetes bacterium Ae_b3a | reverse complement strand
ATAAGCCGTGCTTGTGAGGGAGTGAGAGAGGTACCCATAGAAGCAACTACATTCTCTATTCCCGCTTGGTGAAGGGCTATAACATCAGTATATCCCTCTACCAGAATCATCTCCTCTTTTTTCCTTATAGCCTCTTTGCTAAAATTCAAACCATAAAGAATTTTGCCTTTGTCAAAAATAAGAGATTGAGAAGAATTGACATACTTAGGAAGACTATTGTCCAAAACCCGCCCTGCAAAACCACATATCCTCTCTTCCGCATTGAAGATAGGAAAAATTAGGCGGGAGCGAAACCAAGCATACCATCCTTCTTTCCCCTGAGAAGTAACTACCAGGTTTGACTGCTTTAAGTTTTTCAGGGAGATTCCTTTTTGGCGAGCCAATTTAAGAAAATCACCCGAGGGAGGAGCATAACCCAAGCCAAACTCTCTTATTACCTTTTGAGTAAACCCCCGTTTCCTCAAATAGTCCTGAATAGCTCTATTTTTCTCTAATATTTCCTGAAATAGCCTGGCTACCAACTGGTTAGTATGATAAAACTCCTCTCTTCTTACTCCTTTCTTCCTTCCCGTATCCATGGTGGGAATAGATATCCCTGCTCTATCCGCTATCATCTTCACCGCTTCCGGAAAAGTTATCTTTTCCCACTTCATGAAAAAGGCAAAGAGATTACCTCCTACTCCACAACCAAAACAATGAAAGAGCTGTTTTTCTGGAGAAACTACAAAGGAAGGAGTCTTTTCTTCATGAAAAGGACATAAAGCCTTGTAGTTTCTCCCCGTCTTCTTTAAAGGTATATACTGAGAAATAATCTCTACAATATCAAAATGATTACTAACTCTTTCTATTAACTCTTGCGAGATAAAAGACGGCATTCATTTCCATCCTTCAGGAATAAAGTAATTCTTATAAATATTTATAGCAAATCGATCGGTCATCCCAGCAATGTAATCTACTGCTATTCTTTCTTGACCTTCTTTATCTATACTTTTTCTTAAGAAAAGGGGAAGAAGATGGGTTTCCCTTAGATAAAAACTATAAAGCTCGCTCACTATCCGGTAGGCTTTTCTTGTCTCATTAAAGAGAAAAGAAGATAGATAAACCTTATCATACATAAAATCCCTTAGTTCATTAAATGCATCAAGGACAATATCCCCCATCTTTAACTGAGCTCCTCGCCAACTCTCTTTTACTATGTTCTGAACTAAGGTATTAATCCTCCCTCTATGAGTCCTTCCTAGAATTTTCAATGATTCTCTGGGTAAATCTTTTTCTTTTATTATCTCTGCACGCAAAGCATCATCAATATCGTGATTAACATAAGCCAGGGCATCAGCTATTTTCACTACCTCACCCTCCAGGGTGCCAGGCTGATTTCTGCTTTTAGGAGTCAATATTTTTTCTTTATCCTGAGAATGGTTTAAGATACCATCTCTTACCTCCCAGGTTAGATTTAACCCTTCCCCTTCCCTTTCTAGTTTATCTACTACTCTCAGACTCTGTTTATTATGCTGAAAACTCCCTTTATAGACATCATTTAGAGCCTCTTCCCCCGTGTGTCCAAAAGGAGTATGTCCCAGATCGTGACCCAGCGAAATTGCTTCAGTTAGGTCCTCATTCAAACGAAGAGCACGAGAAATTGTACGAGCAATCTGGCTTACCTCTAAAGTATGGGTAAGTCGAGTGCGGTAATGGTCGCCAAAGGGAGCAATAAAGACCTGGGTTTTGTGTTTTAGACGGCGGAAGGCTTTACAGTGAATAATTCTATCTCTATCCCGTTGGAAAGCCGTCCTCAATGAGCAAACATTTCTTTCCTCTCTCTTTCTCCCTTTACTCTGGCTACTTTTGCAGGCATAGGGAGAGAGAGATTGCTCCTCAAACTCCTCTTGAGCAATCCTGTCAAAGAACTGACCTCTTTCTTTCCTCAAAGCCTACTTTTCTCTCCTTCTTCAGAAACTAACCATCTCTGCCAGGCTTACCTTCTTTCTGACAGACCCTGCTTAAACTCATCTATTTTTTCCATGAACTTCTTTGCTTCACCCGGAACAATAGAAGCTATACTATCATAAACAAAAGGACCTATTTTCATCAAATATGGGCTCATGGTAGAATCTTTCTTCCATCTATCTGCGTTTTCAGCTAGAGGAGAAATAGTCAAAAAAATCAAAATAACACTGCATACTACTCCCCCTTCTAGCAGTCCTAGAATGAGCCCTCCTCCCCGATCTATCCCCCTGACCGGAGAGTACTTTGACATTCCATGGAAAACTAGCCCTATTAACCCTCCTATCAGAGCTATTCCCACAAAAATAATAGCGAAGCTTATCCCTTTAGCTATCTGAGGAGAAAGTCTGGTAATTTCACCCCTGATAATACTCCCCACTCCTTGGCTATAATTAACAGCCACAATCAGACCTACAAAAACCCCCAATAGCCCGAAAATCTCTCTGAAGAACCCCTTCATTGCTCCCCGAACAAGGAAAAAAACAATTACAATTAACCAGACTACATCCAGCCAATTCATTTAACTTCTTTTTTGACCCTCTCCACCAATTGTTGGATTTTCTGCTTAGCCTTTTTATTCTTATCCCTCTCCCTGTGAAGCTCATCAGCAATATTAAGACAGGTGAGGATGCTTATTTCTTCTTTACTCTTCTGGGGAGCAGAAGAAGCTATCTCTCTAACTCTTCTCTCAACATAACCAGCAATCCCTTTAAGATAATCCTCATTTTTATTCGCTCTTAAATTATACTCTTTATCAAAAATATAAACCCTCATTCCCCTCTCATTTTAATCTCTAAATGTTACTAGTATACTATCAAAAAAATCCAAAAAGTCAAGCCCTGCCTAATTTTTTCTTGATTGTCTCTTGTAGAATTTTAAATTATACGTATAATATTTGATAGTAGTCTCTGTAACTGGTGAATCGTATTTCGTGAATCGTGAATAGTCAATAAAACCCTATTATCTTTTGTTTCTTTTTGTGATTCACCATTCACTCGAGCAATCTCCTGCTTTCCGCACCTTCGGCCGACAAGCACTAAACCTTTAGGGCTACGAAAGGCTCCTATAAATGGCATGTGCCTATATTGGAATAGGTTCGAACAAAGGAAAGAGAATAAAAAATGCCAAAGAGGCATTGGCTCGTATAAGAGAAGAAATGAGAGTAGAGAAAGTCTCCTCCTTCTATCTTACTGAGCCAATAAAAGTAAAGGGAGAATGGTTTGTAAACTGTGTTTTAGAAGTAACAACTAACCAAGAACCCAGAGAATTACTTAGAACTTTACTGAAAATAGAAGGAAAAATGGGCAGAATAAGAATAAAAGAAAAGAAAATTTCTCGCATAATTGACCTTGACCTTTTGCTCTATGAAGAGAAGATAATCAAAGAAAAAGAGCTTACTCTTCCTCACCCACTTTTACACAAACGGAGGTTTGTCCTGGCCCCTTTAACTGAAATAAATCCAGATGTCTATCATCCTTTATTGAAGAAACCGGTCAAGGAAATCCTGGCAGCTTTAACCGATGACCATACAGTAGAAAAAATCTTGAGATATGAAGATGCTTGTAGTTAGGTTGACACTCCCCAGGACTAAAGTCCGAGGATTCTCAGTTCATCACAGGAGCCAACGCTCCTGCTCCCTGAAGGCTCTGCCCGAGCCTGAGAATATTGCGAGCGGCATTAATATCTCGATCTATAGAGAGGCCACAGTGAGGGCAAGAATGAACACGAACAGACAATCCCTTTTGAACTATTCTATCACAACTAGAGCAAATCTGAGATGTATTCCTAGCAGGCACTTTAACAACCTCTTTCCCAGCTTCTTCCGCTTTGAAAAGAAGAATGTTAAAGAAACTAAACCAAGCCACATCTCTCATAGACCGATTAAGACTTCTATAGCTCTTAAAGTGATTCATATCTTCGATAAAGATAGTATCATATGTTTGAAGGATCTTTCTCGCTGTCTTAAAATGGAAATCCCTTCTTTGGTCAAAGACTTTCTCGTGAGCCTTAGACAAAAGTATCCTTGCTTTGTTTCTATGCTTAGAACCTTTCTTTTTACGAGAAAGGGTTTTTTGTCTTTTAGTTAAAAGACTTTGTGCTCTTTGAAAAAATCTGGGGTTGTCAATCTTTTCTTCCTCGGATGTAGTTAAAAAGGACTCACAGCCGACATCAATTCCAACTGATTCACCAGTCTTAGGTAATGGTTTAGGATTTACATTATCACAGGAGAAAGTTACATACCATCTATTTGAAAGAGTTCTACGGATAGTAACAGTTTTAATATCTCCTTCGATAGGACGGGAAAGAAATAGTTTAAAAGAGCCGACTTTGCCTATTTTAAGCTCTTTACCAACTATCTTCCATCCAGCTTGTTTTAAGGTAAAGGAATCATAGCGATTAAAAGACTTGAAACGGGGGTAGCCAGACTTTTCACCTTTCTTTACTCTGGAGAAAAAGTTTCGGAAAGCTTTATCCACTCTTTCTACTACTTCTTGAAGAGTTTGAGAAGGAACTTCTTTGAGTTCGGGAAAGAATTTTTTAAGGCTGGGTAGCTCTTTAATTTGGTCATAGCAGGAGACTGACTTGTGGTAGTTTTTCCAGACGAATTTTCTCTGCTCAAGACAGAGATTATAGAGGACACGGCAAAGGTTAAATATTCTTTCAGCCTTTTGGATAGTCTCTTTATTGGCTTTAATGTAGTATTTAAAGCTCTTTTTCATTTCTTGCTCTAATTCTCAATATATTTTTGAATAGTCTTATTGGAAATATTACCCGCAGTTGAAACAAAATAGGAATTAGTCCAAAGAGAAGGAAGCTTTAAGAGCTCGGGGAATTCCTTGCGAAGAATGTTTAAGCTTCTTCCTTATTACGAGAATATTTATATTCCATAGTGTTTATAGTATAGCGAAAAACAAAAAAGGTCAAGGCAATTCATCCCTACGAATAAGTTTGGGGGTTTTCTTGCCTGGAATTTTATAAAAAGAAAAAGATGCCGAAAAGGAGATATGATATCATTATAGCCAAGAGAAACCAATATTTGACATACAAAAACAAACAGGGTATACTATTGTCTAAAACTAACCCAAGTAATCTTCCAGAATAATTCTTTTCTACCACTACCCATCTACTCTAAAAGGAGGAACTTTCATAATTGAAAAGCATGACTGGCTACGGAGAAGGAAGAGAAGAGAACGAAAGAGTAGAGGTTTATTTACAAATAAAAACACTCAATCATCGTTTTCTGGAAATAGAAATTTATCCTTCCCAACTCTTCCCTTTTGCCTGGGAAAAGACAATCAAAGATTACGTAAAAAGAAAAATCAAGAGAGGGAAAGTAATAATCGATATTGAAATAAAAAGAAAAAAACCTCCCTTACCCGAGGTTATAGTAAATCAAAATCTTATATCACATTATTATAAGGCGCTTTCTCAAGTATCCAATAGACTAGAGCTAACGGATAAAATCACTCTATCTGACATCTTGTCACTTCCTGAAACCATCTACCTAAAAAAAGGTGGAGCAATTAAAGAAAATCTAAGACCTCTTATAAATAAGAACTTAAGAAAAGCTCTAAAACAGCTAGTACAGATGAGGGAGAAAGAAGGAGAAGAACATCGTTGTAGTATAAGAGAGTATTTTAAAAGAATTCAAAAAGATGTATTAAAAATAGAAAAGGAAATCCCCTTAATCCAGAGAAAATATGAACATAGAATAAAGGAGACACTGGGGAAATTAATAGATAAGTCAGATAGAAAAAAAGTGCTCAACGAACTCTCTTCCCTCAGCTGGCGAGGCGATATTAGCGAGGAAATACTGCGCCTTCACTCCCACCTGGACCAATTTCAGACTACATTGAAAAACCAAGGACCCATAGGGAATAAACTAAAGTTTATCCTACAGGAGTTACAAAGAGAAATTAACACTATAGGAGCAAAATCCGTTACTTTCACCATCTCTAATTTTGTTGTACAAATCAAGGAAGATTTAGAAAGAATTAGAGAAATAAGCCAAAATATCGAATAAAGTGTTATTCAAAAGGTAATATCTTGTTAGATAAAACAAAGAGTTTAATTATAGTTATCTCCGCTCCTTCTGGCGCAGGTAAAACTACTCTAACCAAGAGGCTCTTGCAAATTTCTTCTTTTGCTTATTCAGTATCTTTTACTACCCGCCCTCCTCGTAAAAATGAAATAGAGGGAGTAGATTATTATTTTATTTCCAACGAAGAATTTCAGAAAATGGTGGAGGAAGGAAAATTTGTAGAATGGGCACGGGTACATGGGCAGCTATATGGAACCTCGATTGACCTTCTTGACAACGCTATAGAAACGAAAAAAGATGTAGTGTTGGAAGTAGATGTTAAAGGGGGAATAGAAATTAAAAAAAAATACCCTAAGGCAGTACTTATTTTTTTCCTACCTCCTTCCTGGCAAGAACTAGAAAAACGTCTTAATAAAAGAAACACCGAAACAAAAGAAAGAATAAGAGAGCGCATAAAACAGGCAAAAAAAGAGATTGCTTACGCTCCTTCTTATGACTATTTAGTGGTAAATGATGATATCAATAAAGCCTTGAGCGACATATTAAGTATAGTTAAAGCAGAACGTTGCCGGCTAGACAGATTATCACTTAAAAATCTATCTAAAAACAAGCGGTGAGACTAGACAAAGAAAGGAGACTAAGCTGATTAATTTCTCTATAGATGATTTATTAAAAAAAGCAAAAATGGATAATAAGTATGAGCTTATACGCCTGGCTATTAAGAGAATTAGGCAATTAATTAATGAAAAAGAGAAAATGGGTCTAACTGGCTCTGATGAAAAGCTTACCAGTATAGCTTTAAGAGAGATAAGACAGGGTAAATTAAAGACACAAATTTTTGTAGAAGAAAAATAATAGCAATGACTATTATTACTGTTTAATAATAAAGATTAGTAGTAATAGTAGGAGGTGTTAATATTGTTAAGAACTCTACTAGGCAAAATTATTTCTTTGTTGAGTGGAGTATAAATATGGGAGTGAAAAAACAAGAACTCTATTTTTTATTTATGAATTTAATCCGAATATTAAGAAGACTTTATTATCTTAATTAACTCCCTTAAATCGTTTGTTAGGTTCTCATCTTTTTCTTTTTGTTCATTTATTTTTTTCCAGGCGTACATTACCGTAGTATGGTCTTTTCCTCCGAATTTACTTCCGATACTAGGAAAGGAAATGTCTGTTAATTCTCGACAAATGTACATTGCTATTTGTCTGGGAAAGGCTATAAACCTTACTCTTTTTTTTCCTTTAATAACTCCTTCTTTAAGTTTATAATACCTACTTACTACTCTTTGGATTAGTTCTATAGTGATCGGCTTAGATTTTTCCTCAGGTAGGAGGTCTTTTAGTATATCTTTAATTGAATTTATATCTATTCTTTCTTTAAATAAAGAAGAATGGGCAACTAAACGGATTAAACAACCTTCTAATTTACGAATGTTGGTTTTTATTCTTTCCGCTATAAAAATAATTACCTCATCGGGAAGATCTAAATTCTCTATAACTGCCTTCTTTTTTAATATAGCAATTCTCGTCTCCAGGTCCGGAGGTTGAATATCAGCAATTAAACCCCATTCAAAACGGGAGATAAGTCTTTTTTCCAAAGCAGATATCTCACTGGGCGGTCTGTCACTGGAAAGTACTATCTGTTTATGTGCTTCATATAAAGCATTGAAAGTATGGAAAAATTCCTCTTGGGTTCGCTCTTTTCCAGCTAGAAAATGGATATCGTCTACCAATAGAACATCTGTATTACGATATTTCTTTCTAAAACGTGCTGTCCTATCATCCCTGATAGAGTTTATTAGCTCATTAGTGAATTGTTCAGAGGAAAGATAGGTGAAATTCATATTGTTTTCGTTGTCTATAATGTGGTGGGCAATAGCCTGTAGAAGGTGTGTTTTTCCTAATCCTACTTTACCATATAGGAATAAGGGGTTATAGGCACGACCAGGAGATTGAGCTACTGCTAGAGCACCTGCATGAGCTAACCTGTTATTATTCCCAATTACAAAATTAGCAAAATTATACTTAGCGTTTAATTTAGAAGTAAAAACGCGTTTCTTATAAGCAGTTTTTTTACTTAAATCAACCTTTTCTTTTCTGACAGGATGATAGATAAAACTTACTGTCATCTTACACCCCATCAACTGGCTTATTTCTTTTTCTATTGTGCTTAAATACCTTCCTTTTAGCCATTTTTTAGAGAAGTCATTAGGGACTTTAATGACCAGCGTATCCTGGGTAAGTAAGTGTAATTGGGCGGGTTTAAACCATATCTTAAAATTCTGTGGCTTAACTTTCTTTTCTATCCTTAATAAAAATTTCTGCCAGATATCTTTTTCTTTTTCATTCATTAGAAAGTCTTTTGGGATTGGTAAGAGTTAACCACAGAGTTATCCACAATTGTGGATAACTGGTAAATCCTTATTATTGAAGAAAAAGAGTTTTTTTAGAATACTTTCTTTATTTAGAAAAGATAGGCCAGAAAACAATCTTATGAGTTATACACAAAAACAGAATGGCTGAGTACCAGTTTTTATTCTATATGCTATATTTTTTCTGTCAAGGAA
>NJBQ01000016.1 GCA_005223095.1 Candidatus Aerophobetes bacterium Ae_b3a | reverse complement strand
CACCATTATTATGTAAATGGTGTGTTGAAGGTTAAAAGAACTCCCAACGTAATTTTCTTGAACACATCAGTTTCTTGTCCTCTTGGATCGAGGTATATTCTTGATCTCCTATAATATCTTATTAATTACCAAGAAAGAGATACACAGAATAGTTCACAACATGGTTAATATCCATATCAATTGGGGTAATATTTCGCAGTAATAGAAATGGGTAACAACAGAGATATAAACACCTGGTAACAGGTAAAATGTATTATTCTATATATTAATGTTTTTCTAGAAAGCGGTAAAATGGCTGACAATTACAAAGGCATTCATCAAGCAACCCTTCCAGAGGATTTCAAGATAGAAATTCCTCACCTGAAGAAAGAAGAGGAGCTCTATCATGCCTTCATCTCGCATTCAAGTGAAGACAAGATGGTGTCATACTATGTTATGGAGGAGCTTGAGAAAATAGGCTTCCGGTGTTTTCACTCTGATCGTGACTTTCAGGTAAGTATTTGTATGGGGATTTTTTATCTTCTGCCAACTCTGTCATCCGTCCGTGTGCAACAGTTACTGTGCATGGAAGTATCTATTCCTGACATAAACTGATGAGATTTATGAGCCAGATGGCGGTAACAAAATTTCGTTAGCACAATAAATCCAGAAGGATTTTGTCAAGACTGAGCATGACTTGTTATCACTTTCTACAATGTACTGATAAGTTTTGCAAATCAAATAATATCCACATATTATTGTGAACATTTATGTGCCAACCCTCTTTGCCACCCACAGCTCCCTGTCAAATAAACAGTTCTCTGACCTTCTTACAGGCAGGTACGTCCATCCTTGCCAACATGGCTATTGGTATTTCAAGGAGCAGAAGAACCATCCTTGTTGTCTCGAAGGCATTCTTGGAATCACAGTACTGCAACTTTGAAGTTGCAGAGGCATTACAGCAAAGCTTCGAAAAGAAGCAGAGAATAATGATCCCCTTCTTGCTGGAGTAAGATAATTTCTGTCAGCTTAATGTTTCACATGCCTATCAGTATGATTATAAATGTAGGTTTATTTTCGCTATATTGGAAAACTGGAATAGAAACTCCAATGTTCAACTAATGTTAACTTTTTCAATGATAAGCTTATGGATAGTAGAAATGATGTATACAGTCATGATGTAAAAAGCAAATGTAGGCCCGTGTGAGGACCCATTACTGGTAAGACCAACTTCATTTTTATGATAACCTTATTGTGTCTCACTAAAGTTTCTTCGATCTCTTCCTGTTTAACCCAGTCTATTTTAAGGTCAAACGGCATTATATCTCCACATTCGCGATTTATATTTCTAGTAAATGAGTTTATTCTCGCTTGGATATCCTGGGATATGTAATTTTTTTCTGCCTTAGAAGAGCGAGGAGCACGAAGCTTGTTCCATATAGCGCTCCATTTTAGAAGTATCTCGGGTCTTGAATATATCCAGAGAAGGAAAAAGAGAATGGCCGTAGGCCAACCAAACCAAGATGCTGCGATTATTAGAGGCATAATCTCATTCATAGTTCTTCCGTGTACTGGGGTGCTAATTGTTTACGGCATTCTAATTTATCGCAATAAAATCTTATTTGTCCTTGATGCGAAAAAATGCAGTAAAGATTATCTTTAGTTAAGCGGATTTGACAAGATGCACATTTTAGGTTCTCTTCTCTGAAAGCATCTAGTAGTCTAAATTTTTGGAGGATACTCTGTAAGTCATCCTCATGAAATACAGTAATTTGCTTTTTTTGCCTTCGTCTTGATAAAAATAGTTTTAATAGTCGTTGCAAGAACTTTTTAAACTTCATTTTGATAAATAATTGACCTATCCACCCTTTTGCTTCCCTTTGGTATTAATTTCCAGCTTCGACATCCCCCGATAAAGATGTTAGCTATCCGCCGTTTCTAATCTATTACTTTATCTAGATTTGTCAAATACCAGATTTGAACTGTTTGAGCAGGATTATTGAGTTCGCTAACAGAATATGTTATTCTCGTATAAGTATCTTAAAAACTTACCTTTTATCACCTGCCTTAATTAACCGAGATTTCTCAGAAAATAAAAATTATTGGAGATGATGTGTGTAAAAGATATGTGATGATCCGGTACGTTTTATAGTTAGTTTGAAGGAAGTAAAGAAGTATGGGTTTTGTCCACTTGAGCAACTCAAGAAAAATCCGGAAGCTAAGCTGTTGTTTCCGAAAAAAGTAAAAGAGGTGAAAAATAATGTCAGCAAAGGAAATAGCTAAAAGAAATGATCTGCTTGCAGGAGTATTCCCTCCCGGTGTAAAGGCTTTCGTTTCACTTCGCCCAAATTCTGCTTACTCATACCTTCTTATTAGATCGATGCCGTTCGCTGAAAACATTTCTATTCTTCAAGAAAGAAGCGGGGGAGCAGTCAGAGTCTTCGTAGATATCAAAAAGTTCCCGGCCTTCAAAGTTTCGGCTTTTTGAAAAGTCCAAAAGAAGATTCTTGAGAAGCTATTCAGACTTGTTATCAACATCGTCCAGTCCGGGGAGCCATCGTGGGTAAATATGACGCAAGACTCTATCCCATCCAAACAGGGGTCACAAGGTTCCGCACACCGACAAGACACCTTCACATGTAAAGAACCTAACTTTCCCAATGCATTTCTATATATTCATGAGCCTTTTCGACATCCAATGGCCTTGTGGTGTTTCCGGCCCGGATGTAGAATTCCTTAGCTCCTTCGTCCAAGACAAAGACAGGTTTAGGGCTAGGCTGCGCTCTGACGATGCACGCTGTTTTTTTCTCTCGTTTTTCAAACGCTACCTTAAGGTATTTACAAAATTCTGTTCCAAGGTAATCTGATATCGCTTGAATCAGAACCTGCTGAAAACCATCGATATCTTGCCTTTTGAGAGTCTTAAAGTCTTCTTCAATTCCAACCACTGTTCCGTGATCGTCGATACCAATAAGTAGTATACCCCCTTCCGTATTGAGAAAACCAGCAATTGCCTTAACCACTACTTTCGTCAACTCCTTGTTTGCCTGCTTTGTCCTTGTATCCCATCGTAAGGTAGCCTTGAATTCTAACGCTGAACTTTCTCCTGCCTTTATGAAATCGTCCAATGTTTGAGGAGCGGGTCTTAGTGTTTCCTTTAATAGTTCGCCCATTAATTCGTTTATTGCAGCAGCGATTAACCTACGCCTCTCATTCAGAAAATCTTCATAGCGATCAAGCTTCCAAAGTTCGGGATCTTTTGGTACTAATTGTTTGACAAGCGCACGAGGATAGCGCTGCTCAACCTGAGGCAGGTAGCTCCCAGGATCTTGATTTGATAAGGAGACATTTGAATCACTCGTAAGAAAGACTCTATTTGCAATCTCGTTTACGACCTTAACATGTAGGTGATTGTTCGGTGAGTATCGATCTGGCTCATACAAGAGCGAAGAGGGGAAGATATGATGACTTTCAATAGCATAGGACTTTCCAACAGTCTTGTCTAGGGGACTCCCGTTGAACCAGTCAACTGCACCTTTGGCTTTGACCAGGATGCGTGTCATGCGGTAAAGGGGATGTTGAATCGAGCGGCCCTCTAAGTCGCCGGGTTTGACCTCGATCCTGCCCCGCTGGTCAATGATAGCGTCAACTAGATCTCCACACGGAGTGTTACTCCGTAGGATGATCGCAACGTCGTGATCTAGTCGTTGGTCAGTCTGACTGGTGTACCTGGCCCAAGTATGGGCAGCATAGAGCCAATGTATGAAGTGACGTATTTCCATGTCGCCCTGAAACTTACCATCGTTATGGCCAAGATATACGACTAGGGGAACAAGAACATTTGTGGTGTTCAGGTCATCTGTGGAGTGAATGTGGGCGTGCGCAGGGAGAACCGTTACGAGGTAGTCAAGCACCTTCGAAAGCTTCTGCCAACCCGCTAATAATTCTTCCTTTAGCCCCGATTTTCACTCAACTAATTATACCCTATTTTTAGGGATAGATAAGAAAGGTGCGACGGTTGCCAAGCCAGGTAATAGGAGGAGCAGTTTTGTCGAGGACAGCAGCTTTAACTATAGGATTATGGGAACGTTTACTGAAATATACCTTAATGGCCTCCTGTGTTACCATCACAGTTGCTTTGGAAAGTATGAATTTGCGAAAGAGTAATTTAGGTCCACAGGATTCAAATCCACTCAGTTTGCTAGCCAGCATGCGGTAGAGAAGACTTGCTAGCACAGTAGTAGTAACATCGAAATCAACATTAAGAGCAAGGTCTGAGGATAAACAGTCAAGGTGGAAAAAATTTACATTTTCTCCAATGCTATTTTCTATTCTTGCCCGCTGGGAATATAGGGTAATGATATTTCGGGCAGAGCTTTTGATATCGTTGGTAAGCATAAAGGTAGGAGATTCTCGTCCCAGGTCTTTGAGGATAAGTTGTCTAATTTTTCCCTCGTAATTTTTGATGGTGATGGGAGTATCAATAAACTTTACTTTTTGAAACCGCCTTTTGGGCGTATCAATTCTGCACTCTTGCCAGGCTACTTTAGGTTTAGATAAAGCTTGTTTGAGAAGATTTACTCCCCTTTTTCGAATAGTGATAAAGTAGATACCTCTTTGATTGAGCCGGCTGAGGTTTTGATAAGTAGTGAGCTTAGAGTCAAATAAGAGGTGGGTAGGGTAGCATCCTTTTATGCGCTTCCAGAACTCTACAAACTTTAGCACTTCCTCAGATTGGCTCCTCTTATAGACCTGAGCATTGGAATAGCATAAAATGCGAGTGTCTGAGTCTTGAGCGAAAAAGGTAAGCACGCTTTTGAAAGTTTTGCCCTTGGAAGGAATCCAATGCCTTTCAAGCACACTTTCTTCACCCCGATGAGGGACAGGGTGAAAGTCCAGGTTAAAAACTTTAGCATCAAGCAAAATATCTGTGTGGATTCGATGTATGAGCTTCTCCAAAAAACAGAGGTTCATGGAACGGGTGGTGCGGTAAGAATAACTTGAGATGGCAGTCGATTTAGGTAGGACATTAACTCCAGCAAAAAGTCCTACTCCTTCATCGAAATTGAGATCATTAATATGACTCTGCCGTTCTTTGTCAATGAGCTTGAGCACCAAATGAGATAAAATGGCACTAACTGCGGGAATCATAGTTGTCCCCTGATATTTAGAAGCCGCTACTATTTCTCCTAGTCCTAACTCTGAAAGAATTGGCAGAAAAAGGAAGAGCCCTCCATATTCTGTACTGACCTTGCGGCCCGATGAGAGATTAAGACAACGTACATCTGTTACCTCTGGGGTATTAGGCCGAGAAATGCTCACTTGGCGAACTTCGGCTTCAGTTCTTTTAGGAAGGCGGGCAAATCCTTCTTCTCGCAAAATTTCGCTGATAGCAGTATGACTAATGATATGCCCCTTTGTCTTAAGAAGGGCTTGAATGTCATAGATGGAGTAATTTTGTTTGCGAAGGGTGATAGCTTCCATTCGCACCAGGTCTTTTTTAGGTGTGGTTTTAGGACCAGGGCGATGAGAAATAAAAAACTCGGGTTTCCTACCTTCCTTGAGATTGGCTTTAAAGTTACGGACTAAAGTTTGAAAGGAAGAGAGTGTATACCCCAGGCGGAGTGCTATCTTTCTAGCAGAGCACTCTTCAACAAAATAAGCCCGTAGTCCTTCATACTGCTTTGCCGCTGGCAGTACAGGATCTAAGAAAAATTTCGCTATTTCCTTACGTGAAGGCATTATTATTCTCCTTATATAGGGGTTATATGGTTTACTTATACAATTAAATTATATAATAATATTTTTTAATTGTCAATAGGCCTTAGGAAGGATATAGAAAAAGAAGGTTAAAACTTCTACCTACAGGGCTTATAAAAGGCCAGAAATGAGCAAGTTTTTAAGGAGGAATAACACCTTAAATCTTTTACTAATATATTCAATATTATTCATAAACCATACAAAGCCTATTAAGATGGGAAAGAAAAAATCTTAAAATATCTAGAAGTGGCAATAATAAAGGTTTTTCGAGGGAAGGATGCAAGAATAGCAAATTGTTATGGATGGAAAATTGGGGGTAAATTTAATGCGTGAAAATCGGGGTTGAACACACATACGTCTGTTCTTGGCTAAAGAGGGGAAAGTGACGGTGGAGCGAGGCCCCACCGCAGCTATCGGCCAGGCCTTCAGGAGACCGAGAATGATGATGGGTTAAATAGAGTAAGAGGCGAAAGATAAGGCTTTATCAGGGACAATGATGGACCAGTGAGCAGCCTTTGCTGCCAATACGATTCCAATTGCCCAAGACGCCCATACTAGCCGGTGCATAACCCTGATAGCTGCGGCAGGAACAACATCTCTGGTCTATAGCTAGTCTGACCTACGGCTAGGTCACTGCTATTCTGCCAGGCTACCCTGTATCCACATCCTCTTTGAGGACTTTGACTACTTTTCCTCTGAGTGGTTCAAAAAAAGATGGAATCGACTCATGCTTCCTGTCTTGGCCACTTCCATGCATGCCCGATAATTAGGGCTATAAACAGAGCTTCAAGAATCATATATAATGCATAATAAGCCCAAGTCTCCCCTGGTACAAGCAATGTAACAGTGAGCATAACACCGGCATGGAATATACCTAAGATGATGTTTACCCAGCGATTCACTTTAGCCTTCAACGTCAGGGACAGGAAAACCATAACAATCGGAATCGCCATCATTAATGCCATTGAAAACAGAAATATTTGACTAATTTGGACACCGCCTGGTTTTCCCGCTATTACTTCCTCTATGATGTCCCCCCGAAAAAACGAGATAACATCATTATATAGATAAAAAAATACTAAAGCTACCCATAATGCTGAAAGCTTTATCTTCACATTTATCTTCACATCTTCCACAATTCTTGTGGACTTTTTGTTTGAATTCATCTTTTCTCCTTTTTTTCCATATTTTAAACAGTTTCCCCAAGCGGGGATCTGGCTTACTTTGTCCTGCCTGAGAGCTACATCCTGTTTTTGCCTCTCATCTCTTCAGATTCTGCACAAGAGTATCTCTATCCCATGACTGGCCTAATAGAATTCCCTTGACAGACAGGCTTCAATTCCATGTGTAGTTAGATCAATTTGACCGTCGCCGGGACAGGTAAACATGAGCCACAAATGCTACAAGTGCAGGTAGACTTCCGAAAGAATCTGCCCAAAACCACTTATTGACAATCCAGCTTCTTGTGACTCCATAGTGCCTCCTTGAGATGAGATGGCAGCAGATTGCATTTGAGAGTGCAAAACATAAGGCTATACCTCCCCAGTCCAATTTCAACACCTCCTTTCCGACCAAAGATCTACTATCCCGTAACTGGCTTCATTGCTATTTTGCCAGGCTACCCTTTGCTCACACCCTCGATTGACCTGCCCCCATTAAATAGTACCACTTATTAAGTTAGAGTCAACGGAACGCATCAAGCTGTGTCAATGCAAAGTAATTATGTCACCCTTTCTGCAAAATAAAAATGTCATACCCCTACCAGTAAGGCTTCCTTTTGAGAAGGAGCGTATTGTTGATGTTCTACAGGGATAATAGGCTTGAATGGAAGCTCTTGTCCCTTGTAAAAGATATGAATAGTTTCATCTAGGTGCTTTTGTACCTCTACCTTTGCTTTAGCAAAACCAAATCTTGTTTCTGTGGGAAGAATTTTGTCCTATTTTTTTGGTCAGGACCTATTGCTATCGGCATTTTTCTTGTGTCTCTGGGTACGATGATCTATCTTCTCTCCAAGGCTGATGCAATCAGGAAGGGTGTGGGCAAAAAGGAAAAAGAAAAGAAATAAGCACTTGCTGCAGTGTGTCTATCCAATTGGTGGAGTTGGGTTCATTTTATGGCCAGAATTCACCCGGAGATGTTTAACTTTTCTTGTCTCTGTTTGCGCTAAAGTGACGATACGGATCTATCGCTGCAGCCCCTGATATTCATGGTTTACCGCCAGCCTACAGACAACTAACAAATCCGCCAATAGAAATGGTTGCTGTTCCTATTTTTATTTATGTTCTGTTTCTATTTTAACTTCTCAACAATTCCTTCCAGCTCACTCTCCCATACCTGGTGAGTATCGAAATGTTGATTGGGGTCCTTGAATATCACGTAAGCCCAGTAGAGCAAGAATATACCTAAAGTGATGATGGATAGGAAGATATAGAGACCAAAGGACCTTGTGTGAAGTGGATTGCTGGGAGTTGCGGTCAGGGCCGTTCCCTTTTTTCCCAGAGCCGTTGTCACCCTCTGCAGAAAGGCGATCTCTCCCTGCTCATGGTAATAGTAGTCTGTGGTAAGATAGTACAAAACCACTAGACCCACGATGAGAGCGGCAAAAGATATGACCCCCAAGGGAGCAAGAAAATTAGAGAAGCTTCCCAGGTAGCTTAATATAAGCCACAGGAAGAAAAGAATGTTAGGGCGAGGTGCTTCTTTTCTTTCCAGGAAAGAGTCTGCTTTATTCAAAGTCCCCTTCTCTACTTCTGTCTTTTCTTCCAGAAGTTCTGAAAGGCTTACTTTGAGCCTCTTTATCCGGTTGAAGTGATTGTTCCTGCGGCTGTAAAGAAGCCAGTTATACCACCAAAGGTAAATTGCAACTAAGGTACTGGCCGCAGTTGTGACGACTGGTCCTACTCCCCATCCTCCAAATAACCACCCTATCCCTGTAATGATACCGCTCATAATGACTACTACCAGAAGGAATACCAGGTACAGTCCAAAGGAAAGCTTTCGATCGGTGCTCGTTCTTTCTTGAAACTCTGTAATGACTTTGGCCATTCTTTTACCTCCCTACGGCAAGGTTATTTCCCCCTTGCCCTACATAGTATTTTGTTTTTTTCATCCTATCTTAACGGTCTTTTAAAAAACTCTTTATGGTTGATTCCACATCGCCATTGAGTACTGATACATGTCGCTTATACTGCATTATATTACGGGACAATGTAAATGTCAATTTGAAATTGAAAGGGTAGACAAGACATTCCTGGGGTCAAGTCTTGATTCTTCTACCTATCTGGAAATTTGATTGATGCTGGCACTCCACCTATTCCCCAATTGTCCTTATCCACTTCATTGATTATTACCTGTACAGCCTCAGCTGAACAGTCAATAACATCAACTACGGCAGAGGTTACCTTCTTGATCAATTCCTTTTTCTTTTCTTTGTCTCTTCCCTTCCACAAATAAATTTTTACTAGGGGCATGGTAATTCCTCCTTTTCTTCAAAATTATTTTCATTGACTTATTCATTTTTTCTCTTTGTAACTAAGTTGCAGTATTCACAATCAGGATTTGATTTTGGCATTGTTAAGGATAGTAATTTCGCAGCATTCTTGATTGTTTTCTTAGCTGATTCGATATTAGTCTCTATCTTTATCGGTTCAACGTGAAACCTCACAATACCATTTTGCTCTACTTGCTCAGGCCAATAATAAAGCAGGTATGCTAATCCCTTGGTTCCAAAACCACTATGTTCAAGCATTAGACAATAACAATCAAGCTGATTTTGATAGTATCGTGCTGGATTTTCCTTTAACTTATATCCCCTGGTTTTATAATCTAATGGAATATAGAAGCCATCTTCTATTAGACAATCATCAAGTGCTCCTACCAATATGGCATTGGATTCCCTGTCTTCATAGCATAGATCGCTTTTGCGCCAGTTTCTCCATTTATCTAAGATGGGAATATCTGAAAAAAGCTCCCCTCTCACCCTTCCCTTGATTTCAGGGGGCATATCGCCTTTCACTCGGAAGGTATCAAAATATGTCTTAATGACTGAATCCATACCTGAAGGTAAAGATGGAAATATACCACGAGGTCTTTTTATGCCTTTGTTTTTTTCAAGCCAGAAACATCGTGGACAGTCGAGAAAGAGGTTAAGTGCTGATGGTGACAATCTTATTTTGTTTTTTTTTGGTATTTTTGTGTTTGGAGCTGGTTCATCCATGAAATCCCACAGGGTCCTTTGTTCTCCATCAGTCATTTACTGAACCTTTCCGGCTAAATTGACATCTGTCAAAAGCTAAGCAGTATTCCTGCTATTTGATTGATTCTATAAAGACAGGGCTTTCAGAAATATGGTGCCTAGAATCAGGTCTTGATTTTTCTGGCATATTAGAAGTATATCAGAGCTAGCCATTATGGCAATCATCGCCTGAGTGGAAATACCCGTACTTCAAAAGAAGTCTCTAGTAATTGAGATTGTTGTATGGTCGGCTGCAAAAATTCAAAAGTGAACTTTTTGCTCTCGTCCCGTTTAAGATAAACAGTCTGAGATCTGCTCCATTTTTCGCTTCTATACCGAAGATCAACGCCTACAATAGCTGCTCCTTCTCTGCCCTTATTACTGAGCTCAACGTTAATAACGTAACCATAATCAAGACCAAAAAAGTACTCATGCCCCTCTGTATTCAGAATCTCGATATCAGGACGAACTCCGAATTCCAAGACTGTTGTCAGTAAAAACTGAATCAGCACAGAAAGGGCAATAGAAGTAAGAATTATTTCTATTATCCTGCCTCGTGTCATAATATTCTCCAAACATAATCACTTTTGGGTCAGACTTTTGACATAGTAAGCATCAACATAGATATTGAGGAAAAAACTGTCATTTTAGTTCGGATCCTCTCTGCGTCAATGTAGTATTCTTGGTCCTTATCCTTTTTGGCACTGTCCATAAGAACTTTAAAGTTTTCCTCAGCCTGCTCTCTTGACATTCCTACTGCTCGCATAAGCAAGATTGCTCTAATCTTCAATTGGTTAACTTGCTTTGAGTCATCTGTGATTATGCCAGTCATCGCTGCCGACTTTATGGGCGAGCCAACTAGCTCATAATTGTAGAGCTTGGCGGGTTGCGCCAGCCATCTTGGAATCCCATCAGCAAGGTCATTTTTCTCCCAGCTTGCCTCGCTCACACTATACGATTTGAAGCCTTTCTCAATTTTATCAGGATAGGCCAGCAAGTCCATAATTTGCCAGCGACTCTCCTGAAAGCTTGCCAGAGATTGATTGCTCAATAGTAGTACTGCAAAAATTACAATCAACACTAATCTTCTTTTCATTGTCTTTTTCTCCCTTTCGTCCGCTCAGAAGTGGTGCGGTCAGGTCTTGATTTTTGCTTATTACCTATAGATTGCTTCTGCTTCTCTACGTGCGATTTGACACCAACGGATCACATTCTGAGGATTATTGCCAATTGTATGATTATCTTTCATGATTATTTCAACCCGGCACTTACGGGTGATTTGCAAGGCTCTGCGAAGTTCGGTGCGGATGCGTCTCTGGTCCAAGGATGGCACTGCCAGACTAGCCGGATGCGGCTTCATAGAATAAATGTATCGGTCGGCGAGCTTATCGGCCATGTCAGCTAAATTGGCCCAAGGAGAGACAGAAACGCGCCGAAGTCGGGGCGCTTTCCTTACTGTGTACCAGCGTTTGTCTAATGGCTCACAACAACCATAACAGTTCAGTCCAAATCGCTCCAGAATGGGTAACTGATATGGGAAGATAAACTCTGCAAACATATCTGGGGAAAAAGTAGTAGTTTCTTGACTTTCACAGAATCCCCACATGTCGGATGTACGTGTTATCTTGCTGTCAAAATCTGCCTGGGGCAGTTCACCGGTGTAACCAAACCCACCCGAACCTACATATGTTCCATCATTATTCATACTCAATAAGCCATTTTTCTCAAGAAAATCAAGTTTGGCCAGTGTCCCATCACGCAGAATACCCATCAGTTGATGAAGCTGGTCCGG
Source organism: Candidatus Aerophobetes bacterium Ae_b3a (assembly GCA_005223095.1). GTDB lineage: Bacteria > Aerophobota > Aerophobia > Aerophobales > AE-B3A > AE-B3A. The sequence continues at coordinate 22,309 of NJBQ01000016.1, read as the reverse complement.
ATAATCGTAGACATCAAACATAATCTGCTCAAGACCACGTAAATTAACCAAGTCCCAGGTCATTCCTAGACTCCACCACCATCTCCCTTTTAGCCGTACTGTCAATAAGTCTCCCAGAACTTTTTTGGCTAAGGAGGCAAGAGTGGCAGTTGCCTCATAGTCTACAGAAATACTGGGAAAATGTAGTTGGTCAAGGCTATCATATGATTTTAGAGGTGAATTCCAGGTATAAGAGCCACCATTTTGACCACCAATTTTTGTTTCCTTCATTCCCCAATCGCTTTCGGAATACACATAAGGAACCTCGAAGTAAGGTTCGATTACTCGATCATCACCCATAGATTCCCCCCAAAATGTTTCCTTTCGGAGAGTCATTTCCCATTCTCGAGCCAGTTCTCCCTGACACTGCATTTGAGCCTCAGTGATAATCTCGTTCCAACCATTCTCCGGGTCACAAAAGATGAGAGGACGAGTGGCCTCCAATGTATTATGTCGAAACCAGAGGTCTCGTTTCTCGTTTTCGATAGGACGTGCTGCTAATTGAGCAACCTGACTAGCCAATCGTCGCAATATTCCTTGCTCTTTCCTGCAGATTAGAAGTTTATCAATGCTAATTGTTTTTTGAGCCAGGGATGCTGGCCTTTGATCAATCATAAGAAATAGCTCCTTTTAATGTCAGCCCCAGTATCTAAAAAACTTTCATGGGGTCTCAGGGAGTTGTTAAATCGCCTCTTTCTTTGGAAAGCTTTCAGAGAAGTGTTAATCGTGTCTCAATTTTCTTCTTTTTAGATATATGCTGGACAGTACGGAAAGAATTATAACCAGGCCAAAAATTATGTAGGTCCAGAAATAAGAAATTCTTAACATCACCAGTCCGTTTTCTATAATCGGGATGGTAATTGACCCCAGGAAAATCCCCACCATACTTCCTATACCTCCCATCAGGGAGGTTCCCCCCACCACGGAGGCGGCGATTGCCCTAAGCTCCCAACCATCCCCTGCTCGGGAAGAAAAAGTACTAACTCGAGTAATTTGCAGCACTGCCACAAAGGCACATAGAATCCCTACAATCATAAAGCAGATCGTCTTTACTCTATCGGTGTTTATTCCCATAGCTCTAGCCGCCTCTTTGTTGTCTCCGGTAGCGTAGACCCAATTACCGAATTTATGAAAATGAAGCACCATCCATAGGATCAGCCCAAACACTCCGAACCAAATCACCTGTGCCGGAACGACCCCTCCGATTCTGGCGGTTAAGATACTAGAAAAAAATGGAAAGACCTCAGGATTAAAAGGCCTTGTGAACCCCTGGGATAAGATAAGGGCCATCCCTCTCCAGAGCATCATTGTCCCCAGAGTGGTTATGAAGGAAGGAATATGAGCCTTGGTGGTGATGAGACCATTCAAGAGACCCAGGAGAGCTCCTGCAGCAAGAGTAATAAATCCGGCCAGGAATAGATTGATCCCTGCCTCAAACAATTTTATGAAAATAAAGGAACAGAATACCAGTATCGAACCAACCGAAAGATCGAACTCTCCAGAGACCATCAACATACCCACACCCAAAGCAATAATACTGAATTCGGGTCCCAGTGCCAGAAGAACTTTGATGTTGGGAACACTGCTGAAACGATACTTGGAAAAGAAGGTGAATAATAATATTAAGCCAATCAATACCAGGAAGATACTGGAAGATTGATAGCCAAAAAAAAGTTTGACAAACCTTGACTTCCAATCTCTGCTCAAACGTTGTTTCACTTTTTGCCCGTTTTTGTTTGGAAACGGCCTCAATTATGAGAAGGCGGCTTTACTATCAGTTCAAAAAGGTCATCTATGGAGGTATCTTTTTTTTGGATGTCTGCTATCTTTTCTCCCCGGGTTAAAACCACAAATCTATCGGCACTGGGGAATACATGATAGAGGTTGTGGGTTATGAAGATGACTGAAATTCCTTCTCTTTTTAATTGTTTTATGAATTCTAATACTTGCCGAGCCTCTCTAACTGACAGGGCGATAGTGGGCTCATCCAATATCACCAGTTTAGCCTTGAAATGCAGGGCTCTGGCTATGGCCACCCCTTGCCTCTCTCCTCCTGATAGCATAGTGATGAGTGCGTCCGGCGATCTCAGGTGCAATCCGATGCTTTGCAAAGCCTTCATGCTTTCCCGATCCATAGATTTCTTATCCATAAATCCTAACGATCTAACTGGCTCTCTTCCCATGAAGATGTTTCTTGAGATACTGAGGTTAGGTGCTAAAGCCTGCTCCTGGTAGACAGTTTCGATGCCTAACTTTCGAGCATGCAGGGAGGAAGCGATATTCACTTTTTTTCCTTCAAAATATATCTCTCCCTTGTCCGCCAGGTGGTATCCAGACAGGACTTTTATCAAGGTTGATTTACCGGCACCGTTGTCACCCACTAAGCCCACGACCTCCGAGCACCTGACCTCGAAGTCGATTCCTTCCAGGGCGTGAACTTTTCCAAACCACTTCTCGATGCTTACCATCTTAACCAGACTTTTTTCCGATTTACCGTCTGTAGAAAAGCTGCTCATACTTGAAAACTCCTCTATTTCAGATTTTGGACCTAGCTTAGCAGAAATCTTGAACAACCGCTGCCGCCACTACCCATTTACCTCGTTGGAGATCTTGTCCCTAACAGGGTTTACCTCATCATCATCATCCTTCTTCTCATATAGGTATTCAAGACTACAAACAAAATTACGGCTAGACCTATAAATGCACTAATGCCAAATACGGGTACCCTCATTAAGATAAGTCCATTCTCCAGGATTTGGATGGTAAGTGCTCCCCAAAAAATCCCGGCTATACTTCCTATGCCTCCCATGAGAGAGGTTCCCCCCACCACGGAAGCAGCGATTGCCTTAAGCTCAAATCCCAATCCTTGCGTGGCAGCGAATGATCCGAGCCGGAGGAGCTGCATCACCCCCACGAAGCCAGACAAGGTCCCTACAATCATAAAGCAAATCGTCTTTACCCTATCGGTGTTTATTCCCATAGCTCTAGCCGCCTCTTTGTTGTCCCCGGTAGCGTAAACCCAATTACCGAATTTATGGAAATGAAGCACCACCCCCAGGATCAGTGCAAACACTACAAACCAAATCACCTGTGCCGGAACGACCCCTCCGATCTCGCCGATGAGAACATGCTCGAAAGATGATCCGGCTGGAAAGTAAGCTCTTATCCCTATCGGCCACATGCGGGAATGAACGTACAATACCCCCCTCCAGAACATCATTGTCCCCAGGGTGGCTATGAAGGAAGGGATATGTCCTTTCACGGTAATAAGGCCGTTTAAGAGACCGAGAAGAGCTCCTACCCCCATGGCCATAAATAGGCTGAAAACCGGATTGATGCCTGCTCGCAGCAACAATACAAAAATGTATGAAGAAAATGGCAGTACCGTACTCACTGAAAGATCGAATTCTCCCGAGATCATCAACATTCCCACGCCCAAAGCAACGATTCCTAAATCAGGGGTGAGTTTTGCTAGAGCTTTGATGTTTCTGGGGTCAACAAAAAGGTGGTGGGGAGTAAAAAAAATAAAAACTAGGATGAGAGCGAGGAAGACAAGAAGAGTACCGACAGCCTGATAAGAAAACAAATTTAATAATTTTTTTGCTCTACCTGCTACGGCTACGCCGCTTGGCATTTTTTCTTTGTCCTTTTTGTTTGTCACCATAGTACCATCCCTCTACCCGCTGCTCCTGGAAAATAATACTCCTTAGCCCTAATCTTCCAGGAGCATTGGGAAGGGGATCTTACATTCTAACACGAATCCAGTTTTAGCGTGCCTATTTCTATCTTATCATCTCCGGTGAGAGTTCTGCGATAATTCCGATAGTGTCTTTATCTATCAGGTAGCCTCCAGTGTCAATGTTGGGGGCAAAGCCGTATTTCTTCATCAGGTAGAGCATGTAGACAGCATAGTATCCTTGCAGGTACTGCTGTTGATCGATGGTTGCCTCCACATACCCTTCTTGAAGTCCGTCGATAGTACCCGGAGCGGCGTCGAACCCACCGGCTATGACTTCTCCTGGGTTTTTACCCGCATTCTTCAGCGAAGCGGTGAGCCTGTCGGTAACGATACCGCCCAGACCAATCATAAAGGTGGTCTCAGGGTGGGCCAGCAGATAGGAAGTCTCTCGTGCTTCAACAGTGGTCATTTCTAAACCACCGCCATCTACGATCTCGAAAGAAGTGATACCGTATTCTTTCATGGCATCCTGGATACCCTGCGATCTTACTACTCCATAGGTGGCTCCCGGCACTTCAACCGGCATAGCTACATGCGCTTTGCTCAAATCCCAGCCAAGGTTCTTTGCTGTTTCGAAAAGTCTCCTGCCTATCATGTAGCCTGCACGCCTCTCGTCCTGACCTACGTAAGCCAGTCGGGCATTACCGGCCACTCCTTGAGGATCGTCGTTGTTCATCCCAATCACGTTGACGCCTGCTGCCAGCGCGTCTGCAACCGGCTTATCATAGGCAACGGAGTCGTTTATGACCAAGGCTACGCCGTCGGGTCTCATGGCCACTACTTCTTGAAATCTTTTTACCAGTGTAGGGACATCTCCTCCCACTAGATCAATATCAGCCTTGCAACCCAGTTGTTCCGCCGCATCGAGCATCCCTTTGTGTACCACCGCCCAGAAGGGATCATCTCCCCCGTGCGTAACCAGACGGAAATACATATCTTTAACGGATTTACCCGGATCCACATCAGGGGGTCCAGCCAGGGCAACCGGGCTCACTGTCCAACCAATGACCAATCCGACCAGAAGGGCTATCACCAAGGCTGGCGATACCCTATGCTTTCTTGTAAGCATTTTTTCCTCCTTAATTTCGATATGGTGCATTGTTCTCTGAAAGCTTCTAAAAAAGTCTATTTATTTAACTCTTTTCTTTTAGGAAGCTTTCTTACCAACTAGTGGTCTATTCACTTTCTCACCTCCCTGTCAACCTTATTTTTAGCTGTAGTTCTGAACTCATCATAGTATATTTTATTTAGAGGTCAAGAAATACCTCAGGACAATTTCTTCCGTCACCATTCTCGTATTGCGTCGTGCGTGATGCGTAATGCGCAATACGACATGCGATATACGCAATACGAGAATGTCCTTCGGTAGACTATATAATTTCCTAGTTCATCAAGAAAGTTATGGCATCCGGATGGCAGGTTTTATTTCACAGACGCTTATTTGTTTTAGGGTCAAATAAATGTGACCGCTTCATATTAATACTGGCGTAGACCGTGTCGCCGATTCCGGTCAATAGTTTGGGAGGAACAACCGCTCTGAGAACAATATCATCAATTCTCAGGTTCAAGATATCTTCTACTCCCATACTCTGAGTAAAGTATACTGTACATTTGAATGAATCAGCTTTCTTTTTCTCCCTGGATACTTCAATGTCTTCTGGTCTTATTCCCAGAATCAATTCTCTCTTACTGTATTTCTTGAGCGAATTTCGCTGTGTTTCAGAAATGGTGCAAACCAATGTTTTCTTTCCGACCACTAAAGTGTTTGTTTCTATACTCGCCTCCAGTAAGTTGATTGTGGGGCTTCCCACAAACTTAGCCACGAAAACGTTTTCTGGCGAGTTGTATATTTTGTCAGGGGTGCCAATCTGGAGAATTTTACCTTGATTAAGCACCGCGATTCTATCACCCATTGTCATTGCTTCGATTTGGTCATGAGTTACATAAAAAAAAGTGAATCCGAGGTCTAGGTGGAGTCTGGTAAGCTCCCTCCTCATTTCTTCTCTCAGTTTTGCGTCCAGATTTGATAAAGGCTCATCCATAAGAAATACTTTTGGAGTTCTAACTATTGCTCTGCCTATCGCTACCCGCTGCATTTCTCCACCACTCAAATTAACTGTTTCTCGCTCTAATAGCGACTCGATGTGTAGAATCTTGGCAACTTCACTCACTTTAGCATCTATTTCTGATTTAGATAATCTTCTAAACTTTGGTTTTAGAGGAAATTCGAGATTTTGCCGTACAGTATAGTGAGGATAAAGAGTATAGTATTGAAATACAAAAGCAACATCTCTTAAGGCAGGGCTAACATCATTCACTGAAACATTGTCTAAATATACCTCTCCCTGGTCTGGTTTTTCTAGTCCCGCTACAAGTCTTAGAGTAGTGGTTTTTCCTGCTCCGGTTGGACCGAGGAGAACAAAGAATTCTCTATCATCGATTTCTAAATCTATATTGTCTATGGCAGTTACTTGGCCGAAAATTTTTGTTAGGGAAGCTAATCTTACGCTGGCCATTATTGGTACACCTTTTGCTTTATGGTTGCCTACGCTACCGAATCACCAGTTTCCTCATCAAAAATGTTTATTCCTTCCGGATCAAAACTAATAGATACGGTTTCTCCAATATCCGGTACTATGCTTGGCGCAGTGCGCACCTTAATGGTCTCGTCACCCAGTTTTACATCTATGATATTGTAGGAACCCATTGTTTCGACCACGCAGACTCTTGCTGGGAGAGAGTTACTTTTCGTTTTTTGGCTGAACATTACATTTTCCGGCCGGATACCTAAAACTAAGTCTTTTTCTTCCTTTTTTTTGTCGATGATTGTCCTTTGGATTTCGTCAGGGATTGCAATGGTGGCATTGACTACGGATAATCCCAGTACAAGTTTACTTCTGGGACCTCTTGACGGTTTACAGTTGATAAAATTCATTCCGGGACTTCCGATAAAATTTGCCACAAACAGATTCTTGGGTTTATTGTATACTTCATGGGGTGTTCCAACTTGTTGTAAGACTCCAAGATTCATTATGACAACACGGTCGCCCATGGACATTGCTTCAACCTGGTCGTGAGTTACATAGACGGTGGTAGCGCCAATATCAACATGGAGTTTCTTGAGTTCAGCGCGCATTTCTTCTCTGAATACTGCATCCAAAGTGCCTATTGGTTCATCAAGTAAGAATACTTCCGGTCTCCGGACAATAGCCCTTCCCAGGGCAACTCTTTGCATATCTCCCCCCGAAAGCTCCCGGGGCTTTTTGTTCAATATGTGCTTTATTCTGAGGACCTGTGCTGCTCGATCTACTTCCTGTCTGATTCTCTTCTTGCTGAGTCCCTGTGCCAATAAAGGAAAGGCGATATTATCGTAGACTGTTAGATGGGGATAGAGAGCATAGAGCTGGAAAACGAAGGCTACATCTCTCTGTGATGCCCTTTTATTGGTGACATCCTCTTCATTTATCAGTATCTTTCCTTCATCGGGTGTTTCCAGGCCAGAGATGCATCTGAGGGTAGTAGTCTTACCGCACCCGGAAGGTCCGAGAAGAACAACAAATTCCTTGTCTTTGATGCGAAGATTGAGGTTATTCACGGCGACAAGACTGTCAAATCTCTTTACAATGTTCTTCAAAGCTATTTCTGCCATCTAGGAAATCGCTACCTCCTGTTGCTTTTAATGTCTTTTGCATGAAGGTGAACTATTGCTGGGGTTTATTCCCCCTGCCAGAATAAATAGTTGGGTCAAAGTTGCATGCAACCTCTTTCTGCGGACAAGATGGATTAAGGAAAGAACTACTTCATATGAATTGCCATAATGTATGCAAGGGTTCCGGTCGAAAGAATGGCAAAGCCATTCTGGTAAAGAAAAAATGTCCATGGTTGGCAAAGAGATGCTATTCCAAAAATCATAATGCACATAAAAATTGTTTCTAGATACTGCCTTCTTAACATTTTGAATTTCCAAAGGATTACCGCAACCAGCAGATAAGAGGCTGCGCATACCACAAATGCTATCATTCTTTCATCTTCTTTCCCACTTGTGGGAAATGTTGTCCAAATCAGGTGATGTCGTCACTGCGCGGATTTAGCGTGAGTTTTGCATTTTGCTCTATTTTCTTATTGCTCCGAAGGTAATGCCTCTGACCAGATGCTTTCTTAAGATTATGGTGAAGACCATTGCAGGCAATAGAAATATGAACGTTCCGGCTGCAGCGGCTCCCCAGTCATATCCCAGTACCCCCATCTGATAAGGGAGCCATGCCGGTACTGTCTGGGCAATTTTCCTTGAAAGGAGAAAAGCGAAGGCGTATTCGTTCCAGGAGAATATGAAACAGAAAACCGCAGTGGCTGCTATTCCGGTAGTTGCCTGCGGAACCACAATCTTCCTGAATACCTGAAAACGAGTATATCCATCAACCATTGCTGCTTCTTCATATTCGGTAGGAATTTCATCGATAAACCCTTTCAGTACCCAGACCGCAAAAGATACATTAAAAGCAATGTACAGAAGTATCAGACCAATGTGAGTATCGGTTAGCCCCAGGAATCTGAACATGAGAAAAACCGGGATCACTACTACTACTGGTGGAAGCATCCTGGTGCTCAGGATAAAAAAGAGAAGGTCGTCTTTGCCTCTGACATTGAACCTGGAAAAACCATAAGCAGCGATTGTTCCGAGAATTACAGTTATTAATGTGCTTATTGAGCAAATAATAATACTATTGAGATATCTGCGGGGAAAATCACCTAACCTTACCACTTCTTCGTTGGTTTCTTTATAGACGATGCGTTCGTACCACTTCATGCCAGATATCTCTTCCTCGGTCGGGACCTCTCCTGGAGGATAGACGGTTCTAGAGGTAAAAATTCTGATAAAGCTCCCAATTGAGGGTTTGAATATGACTGTGGGTGGATACACCTTGATCCCTGTCCATGGTTTGAAAGCTGTATTTATAATATACATAAAGGGTATGAGATAAATAAAAGTAATTACTATCAAGACTATTATCAGAACCCAGCGGCCGATCCTTCTTTTTCGGTTAGCTATTATTGCCATAAAGTCCCTATTGCTTTGCTTTGTTCAGGTATTTGATGAAAATGCTTGTGGTTGCAATGATTATTATGAGCATGATATAGCCGAGTGCAGAACCATAGCTTGTCTTCCAGGTGACAAACGACACATTGTACAAATGTAGGGAGAGCAGTCGAGGAGCGACCGCTCCTCTTCCTACTATTCCCATTGGCAAATCAAATATTTTGAAGGCTTCAATAGTACGAAATATTAGAGCCACTAGAAGAAGAGGATACACCATGGGAAGGGTTATTTTCCGGAACTTGAGCCACCATGAAGCCCGGTCAATTTCGGCAGCTTCGTAGAGGTACTTAGGAATAGCTGAAAGTCCTGCGATGGAAAGCAGCATTACAAAAGGGGTCCACATCCAGATGTCCACAATGACGATGGAGTACAAGTTTCGTGCCGGGTCCGAAACCCAATCTATCCTCCCCAAGCCCAGCAGGTAGTTGAAGGTACCCCAGTTGGGATCGTAAAACAATTGCCACATTAGACCCACTATTACCGGGGACATTGTCATCGGTAAGACCAAAAGAGTTGTTATGAGACCCTTAGCTTTGAAATCGCTTCGAAAAATGAGCAGAGCAAGACCAAAACCAAGTATCATTTCTCCGCCAACTGACAGGACTACATACTTAGCAGTGGTGATAAATCTAATCCACATGTCAGGGTCAGTTAAAATACGGGAATAGTTTATGGTCCCGATCATCCTGGGGTTGGTGCCCCAAATATTGGGCATCTTAGCCGAATAACGAGAAAAACTGAGGAACAAGGACCAAAATAAGGGAAACACGTTTATCACGATAAGCAAAATGATTGTGGGGAGGATGAAGAGTCGTAGGAGTGTGATATCCCGCATAGGCCGATAATAGACTTGCCCATTTCTGGTATCATTTTTTTTGGATTTTTTAAATATACTCATCGTTTTTTGGCACTTTTGAACATATTGAGGGGAGAAACATCACCCCTCAACGGCCTTCGGCCTGCTCCCCCCGTTTTTCTTGAGCTATTACCCGAGAAGATTTGCTTGATATCGATTCAGCGAAATTATTGAAATTGCGATACTTCAAGATAGGCACTTCCCCCGAGAAAAATCCCGGGGGAAGTGAGCCTTTAGCGGCCAGTACTAGTCGTAGTATCCCGCTTCTTCAAAGATAGAGCTCCATTTTTCCGTACATTTCTGCAAGGCTTGCTCGGCGGTACCATTACCTATGATAACGTAGTCGGCAATTATTTCACTGAAGGTTCGGAGAAGCTCATCGTATTCTGGACACGCCCACCAATCCTTGAAGATCTCCATTGATGTCTTAAATGTAGGGTTGTATGGGGTTGCATTGAGGAATTCATGGGAGGCTAAAGTGTCTATATGGCAGGTATAACCGCCTAATTTCGCCCATTTCATTTGAGTATCCGGTCTTATGAACCACTCCAGCCATTTGAATGCCAGGTCCTTCTTTTTTGAATAGGAGACTACTGAAGCCCCCTGCCCGCCCAGAGCAGCGAATCGTCTTTCCACACCGTCCGGACCGACTTGTGGAGGACAAGCAAAGTATCCGGTGACATCAGCGTATTCATTGGTTGCCTTGTTTGCAAGACCGGGGAAGAAGGCGAGATAGTTGGTGCTCATCGGCACTATCCCTGCCACAAAAGCATCATTGGTCTTGATGTAAAACGCATTACCAAATCCGGGAGGGACGAATTGAAAAAGGTCATGATAGTACTCTATTCCCGCAATAGCACCCTCAGTGTTCAGGTAGCCGTCCACTTTGTAGGTTGAGTAGTTTCCAAGCTCTCCCCCAAATGACCAGATAACTTGTTCGGCAAACATCGCCAGCGAGTCATATCCGTTATCACCGTAGATTGCCACGCCATAGAAATCGTTAGCCGGATCGTGGAAGAATTCGGCTATGTCTTTCAGCATATCCCAGGACTCTGGTACTGCCAGGGAATATCCATATTCTTTTTCAAAAGCAGCCATGTTGTCAGGATCCTCAAACAGGTCTGTGCGATATGCCCAGGCTAATGCATCCCCTTCACACGGAACTGCATAGTACTCTTTTGACCCCTTGGGATACTCTGCGTAATAGGTTAGAGAAGCAGGAGTAAAGGTTTTGTCAACCTGCTGCTCGGTAATCCAGGTGGTCAAATCTACGTAGTGTCCGCCAACTACGTTGTTTCCGATGTCCTGACTGTCGCCGACGATGATGTCCCAGGCGTCACTTTTGGCAATCAGCTCGGTATTGTATTTCTGCACGAACGTCTCCCAGGGAGTTTGCTCAACAATTACTTCAATGCCGGTCTCGGCAGTAAAATCCCTGGACAGCTTTTCCAGATAGTCAGCCGGCGCCCACTGTGCCCAATTAATTGTAATGAACTCCTCCTTAGCCAGAGCTGGACAGCTGGCCAGAGAAAGGCCAGCAATCAGGGATACACTCAAGACGATAGCTGCCGACCGTAAGGATATTCTCTTCATTTGTCTTCCTCCTCTTTTTAGAATACTTCCTTCCTCTTAGGAATCTGAAAGAAAAGAAGTCAATATTTAGGTGATCATTTCTTGCAGAACCACCTCATATCTTCAGCTAGTGACCTGTCTAACATCTCACCTCCCTTTGGTCGTGTTCTCATCTTTATTACCTTCCTACAGAATGGTTGTATTCGATGCCAGTTTTTCTAGTTCAAGATCTCATGGAGCAATTTGGACTTTCATGGGATTATTAGTTCTGTTACGCAAGTTTATCATAGCCTTTTCAGCTTCTTCTAAAGGATAGGTGTGGGTAACCATCGCCTCAACATTCACCAGTCCTTCTGCTATTGAGCGGATTGCACCAGGCCATGATAGTGGTGCAAGCCATGATGATCTAATCTCTTTATCCATAGTGTGGAAGCTAAGGGCAGGAACACGGATAACATCGCCTTGATTGGGCAGGCCAAAATGTACGATTATGGAGGATTTTCCGGTGATTTTAATTGCTTCCTCAAAGGCTTCATTGGAGCTTGTAGGAACGATTGCCCTTTGGGCCAGTTTACCACTGGTTATCTGGGAGATTGCTTCCTTAAGGTTCCCTACGTAGTATTTTGACTGTTTATTGCTGGTATTGAATATGTAGTCTGCTCCGAATTTCTTGCCTATCTGCAAACGATAATCTCTAGTGCCAATTAGTGCGATTTTTCCTGCCCCAATCGATCTGGCCATTTGAACCATCATCTGCCCCATGGGGCCAGGGCCAAAAATGGCCACGAATTGACCTGGTTCAACATCCAGTTTTTTCATGCCATATACAACACAGGCTAAAGGTTCGGTAAAAGCACCTGCAGCATAGCTTACATTGTCAGGCAGTTTGAAGAGACCAGTGTATTTTGCCAGGCAGTATTCAGCAAAAGCACCGTTCGTACTAACCCCAGGCACGCTTATGTTTTCACACAGATGTGTCTGGCCACCAGCACAAGCATAACAGGCATTGCAATTCTGAACCGGATTGACCACTACTCGGTCTCCTTGTGCAAAAAGACCTAGTTGTTTCGGAACCTTGCCCACCTTGACAATTTCCCCAGTGAATTCGTGACCGAGAATTAACGGCCCCTTTCCGGTGGGAGTGTCCAGCGGACTGAGACCGTAATAGTAAGATATATCCGAGCCGCATATCCCTACATTTTTCACTCTTACCAATACGTCGGTTTCTGTAACTGGAGGAACCGGCATTTCCTCAAGCAACATTTTTTCCGCTTCATGGAAAACTTGCGCCTTCATTCTCTCAGCCACTTGTGTTACTCCTTGGTCCTGGCGAAATCAAGGCTAGCAACGGATCTTTTTTCTCGTCTAGCCAAACTTCTCAATAAGACTGTCAAGGTATCTCTTATTATCTTCAGTCACCTTCAATGCTTTTGGCCAGAAACACAAATCAATAGTCCACCATTCATCATCATAGCCGGCTTCCAGGATAGCGGGGATGATCTTGTCGAAATCTAACACTCCGGTACCAAGAGGAGCGTGGGTGCTGGTTTCATCATCATGCAAGGTTTCGTCTGAATCAATCAGATGGATGTGGCCAATTTTTCCGGTTAACATATGGGCAAATTGAACCACGCCACCATCCAGGGTCTCTTTTTGACCCATCTGCCGGGACCCCATCACAGAGCACATATGGGCGTGACACGAATCAAAGAGAATTGAGAAATTAGGATGATCCACTTTGTAAACCATGCGGACTACTTGGCTCGATTTATTGAAGAGAAAACCCGGTTCGAATTCCCAAATTAGCTTTACCTCGCTCTTTGTGCAGATATCAGCGGCCCTATTCCAGACTTCGGCCACTTTGGCAAAGCATGCTTCATAATTCATACCCCCGGGTATGGTTGTGGGAGCATCAACGGTGTCAACTCTTAGTTTAGGAATACGGAGGTCGTCACAGATTTCTAAATTTCTCTTAACTACATCCAGATAATCATTGTTCTTGGTAGTTGCCGGTGAGGGAAACGGTGCCGCTACTCCGGATACTTCCAGGCCATAGTCGATGAGCATTTTCTTGATTTCTTTGCGCCTTTTCTTTGTATTGGGTTCGAGATGCGGTGGGAACGCTGCCATTTCAATCCCATCAAAACCTTGGCCAGAAAGCGCCTCAAGCACAGTTTCCAAGGGAATAGGGTCCTCTTGGTATCCACCCCATATATAGGCCCATCCCCCGATTGAGGTTTTCTTTTTCATAACCTACCTCTTCATATGGATGACCTCAGCTGCGTCATATTTTATATGTAATATATCATAGCATTTTTTTGTACGTTTTGTCAAATTTCTGGGCCGATTTAAAAAAGTCATACTGCTCTCTTTTTTTGTTTGCTAGGCCGAAAAGGCAGTAATGATGAGAATCTAATCATGGCATGCGATGTCCGAACATTTTTTCCGGTCATATTTCCTGGCAGCAATTCCAGTAATTTCAGCTCAATTACCCTTGATTCTGTTTCGGCCTGTGGTTCTTGCCGCTTTTGGAGGCAAAGTGTCTTCTATTCACATCTGAACCTTTTGCGGTATCAGTATTGACATCGTGGTAATCACCCGGTATAGAACCGACTATCAGCCCTACAATTTCGTCGGTAGTAGTTTCTTTGGTCATTCTCTCGGCTATCTTTTTTCCTCGACGCATTATCACAAGCCTGGAAGCCACTGAAAAAACGTCATGCAGTTGATGGCTAATAATTAATACGGGTATATCCTGAGAGCTCAATGTCTTTATTAAGTTGAGAACGTTTTTTTGTTCAACTACTCCCAGGGCAGCAGTAGGCTCGTCCATAATAAGAAGCTTGGCGTCCCAATAAATTGACCTGGAGATTGCTACGGCTTGTCTTTGACCACCGGATAGAGTCCTAATCTGTTTTTTTAGTGAAGGAACCTCTATCTCTAACTGGTCCAATACTTTTCTCGATTCAGCCAGCATATAGTCATGGTCCAGAATTTTAATAAGACCCAGGAAACGTTTCAATTTTTCTCTTCCCAGGAAGATGTTTGAATAGACATTCAGATTTTCGGCCAGGGCAAGGTCTTGGTAGATGGTCTCAATACCTATTTTGAGAGCATGCATCGGATTATCTATCCTGGTTTCCTTTCCTGCAAAAAAAATCTTTCCCTTGTTGGCACGATAAACACCGGAAATAACCTTTATCAGAGTGGATTTTCCGGCCCCATTATCTCCCAGGAGTCCCACTACCTCGCCCGGGAATATTTTCATATCCATGTTGTCTACCGCGGTGAGACCGCCAAATCGTTTGGTAATGTTCCTGACTTCCAGTAGTGGCTTCATTTTGCCTAATCCTTTCCGTGAACTAATTTGGGAAGAAACTGATCAACAAGCACAGCAAGAATGAGGATGCAACCAACAGCTATGTAAAGATTGTAGGTTGGTACCCCGAGATTGACCAAACCTATCTGCAAGACTCCGATAATCAATACCCCGATGATTGTCCCCCCTATACTTCCGGTCCCGCCGTAGAGACTGGCTCCGCCGATAACCACTGCTACAACCGCATCTAGAAGACGTGCGCTTCCAGCAGGCGCTCTGCCTGTGATAAACATTAGAACGTAGCATACTCCAGCCAAGGAAGCGAAGAAAGAGGAGATCATATAGACTTTTATTAGATGTCTCTTAACATTGATGCCAGCTCGTTCAGCCGCATCCACACTACCCCCTATGGCGTAGGTATGCTGACCAAAGCGAGTTTTGGCCAGAATAAAAGCAAATATAGCAACAAAAATAAATGCGATAACGGTAACATTGGGGACAATAGGCACCAGATTCTGTAGCTCAAGCCTGGTAAGATTCTCTGGTATTTTGAAAAAGGTAAAGGCTTTTTCGGGGAGCCAATAGATAAGATATCCGTGTCCTATGGAAGATACCAATGTGGGTAAATTGTGTATGGGAACATTATTAGAGATTATCTCGGCAAAGCCGTAGGCAATTCCATACATTCCAAAAGTGGCAATGAAAGGAGGCACTCGCAGTCTGGCTACCAGTAATCCATTGATTAGTCCAGGAAGCAAACCCAGGATCAGAGCGACGGCGATGCCAGAGGAGACAGCCACAGATTGGGAAATTCCGGCTGCCTGTAAGCTTACCATTACTTTGGCGCAAATGACCCCGCTGAATCCCACCATAAAACCAACTGACAGGTCAATTCCTCCAGTGATAATGACAAAAGTCTGACCGGTTGCCAGCAGGAGCACAACAGTGGAAGTGAGCAGAATATTCTGCAGATTTCTCAGGCTTAGATAGTTGGTTCCAAAAACAGCAAAGAAAACCAATTCAATGGCAAGAAAGATCAGGATCCATCTCTTTACCAGAATGACCAATATTTCTCTAAAATCCGCTTTGTCCATCATTCCTTATACACTAGCTCTGGGAAGAATTGATCAATAAGCACAGCCACAATGAGGATGCATCCTACGGCTATGTATCGATAAAAAATTGGTAAACCCATAAGCATCAGACCGTTATTCAGAGTGCCAATAAGCAGCACTCCGATGATCGTACCCCAAATATTTCCTTTTCCTCCCATTAGACTCGCTCCGCCAATAACGACTGCGGCAATAGCAAAGAGCTCATAACTTGAGGTATATTGGGTGTGAACTCCCATGTTAATCTTAAATACCAGCAGTGCTCCGGCACAAGATGCAAAAAAAGCTGATATTGTATAGGTTTTAATCAAATGGCGGGAAACGTTGATGCCAGCCCGTTCAGCCGCATCCACACTACCCCCTATGGCGTAGGTATGCTGACCAAATTTTGTCTTGGCAAGGACAAAAGCAAATATCACTAGAAGGATAGCTATAACAAGAACAGGAATCGGGATGATCTTCATCAGGTTCCAAATGTCAGCTCGTTCGGTTAGGACAGGTCTGGAGAAAAAGCTAAGTCCCGTTTTTGGCGAGAAATAGGCAATATAGGCCATGCCAATGTCCCTTACCCTGGGCGGCAGAAAAGCTATGGGAAAACCCTCGGAAAATCTCCAGGCCAGACCGTTGGCTATGCCCCACATCCCCAGAGTGGCAATAAAAGGCGGAACCCTCAGCTTGGCTATAAGAATCCCGTTGATAAGTCCTGGAATGAGTCCTAGAAGTATTCCCACCGAACATCCGGTGGTAATGCTGATAACCTGGGGGAGACCAGCAGCATGTAAATCTCTCATTACTACAGCGGAGACAACGCAAACAAATCCCATTACGAAACCGATGGATAGGTCAATACCCCCGCTGATGATGACAAAAGTCTCACCCGTTGCCAATAATAGGAGAGTGGTAGCAGCCAGGACAATATTGGAAAAATTCCTGAGACCAAAGAAATTTTTCCCCAGGATACTGAAGAGGATGAGCAGGCATATCAGGAAAAGCAGGGCCCAGTTCCTGGCAACATGGCTGAGTATTTTTCTGTCTCTTTTCTTGTGCATAGCAGAAGGATTATCTGTTGTTCTCGTGTAAAGCCTGTTCAGTGAAAGGAGACGACACGAACCGCAAAGCTCTGTGTCGTCTCCATTTCATGCAATCCTAGTTCCACCTCTTGCTTTCTCATCTCCCTTTATTTGTAAATGTACTGTTGTGCATCCGCATCGTTGACGTTGTCCTTGGTGAAGACAAAGAATCCCGGGATAATCTTCTTGGGTACCTCTGCACCTTCGGTGAGATGCTTATATCCCCACTCTACGCACAAGGCGCCCATTTCCGCTGGCATCTGGGCTAAGATAAGGTCTATCTCACCTTTTCGCAAGGCTTCAATAAGTGTCTGAGTAGCATCCCAGGTGGCGATTTTTACTGCTCCTACCAATCCGGCGCTGGCTATAGCTTGATATGCCCCTTGAGCGCTGAATACATTCACTCCGAAGACTCCAGCAATATCAGGGTCCTTTTGTAGAGCTGCACTGACCTGAGCTGCGGCTGTCTCCTGCAAATCTAAACAGTATTCTACCCCTACTAACTCCATTTCGGGGAATATCTCTATTCCTGCCCTGAATCCATTTTCTCGGCCCATGACACTGGAGACATCCGGATTGGTGTTCTCCAGGAATACCTTTCCTTTTCCTCCCAGCAAGACAGCCATAGCGCCGGCAACCACTTGACCTCCCAGGAAATTGTCGGTACCGATGTAGGACAAGGGGAAACTGTAATTACTAGGTTTAGAGTAGTCACCGTCTTTAAGGTAAGTATCAACAGTGATAACGGGAATTCCGCTATCATAGATCTCTTTCAGTACAGGAATCAGAGCTTCTGTCGATGTAGGAGCAGTGAAGAGCAAGTCAATATCGCCACGAGCAACAAGGGCTTTCAGAATAGGTACCTGATATTCTGGCCCCCAAGCCTTAGGGAACTCTCCTACGATTAACTCAACCCCCAATTTGTCTGCCATTGCTTGAGCTCCTTTCTCCATAGTGAAGTAGAAAGGATCTGCAATACCTGGCATAAAGGCAAATTTCAGTTTTTTAGCGCTGACGCCTGCCACAAAAGATAATAACAAGCAGACGCACAATAAACCAATCACGATTCTCTTCATCTTATTCTCCTTTGTTAATGTGTTTGACCAAACTTCCCATTCACCTCCTTTCTAGACCTATTTATTCTCACTACTAAGAATCATCACATTGTTGAAAAAAAGATAGAGAGGTAGTAACAAGTGGATACTGAATAATAGGAAAGCATAGCAAATTAGGAGAAAATGTCAACAGGGGATTGAGCTCAAATAGCACACAATTGGGCTACATCCACGGCAGGAATTGGGAAAGGTCTTTGCTAGCCCTTTCTAACGCCCGGTCCGGACATAATAAACGATCATTGGAGCAGCCACAGTACGTCGTACTGTACTTGGGGTCACGTCTCTAGCCTTATAGTAGTAATTACGATTCGCACAATTTTCACTATGATTCCTACCACTAAACCAATGGCAGCGATAATGAAGACTATGGTGAGTATTATCCTCAAAATCTGGGCGGCATTGGGAAAAGGCACAAGGTCAAAATTAAAGGGAAACACTCTGAGAAAACTCAATATGACCGCCAGGCTAAAAACATGCAGGACAATAGAAACTCCTTGCTTTAGAAGATATCTATCCAAGACAATTAAAATTCCGTTGCCAAGTATTGATAAAATCAGGGCGATATTAAGAATCGGTAAGACAGCAACAAATTCTGTACTAAGCAAGGGCTCTCTAATCCATTGACCCACTCCTTCTGCTATCTCGTAGTGATAGTAAGCGATGTACTCACGAAAGAAATTGAAGAAGATCAAAAGGATGAAGCTCCAAACGATAGCCACATTGTAGGAAACCAATCTTTGGACACGGGTACTTTTAGAATGGTTATCTTTTCTAGCTGCTATATGTTCTCCCCAGTGAACTGCTTTCTCTATCCCCACCTCAAAGTCACTTTTCCGAGAGCTCTTGTCGTTTTTCTGAGAGCACTCCTCTTTGCTATCTCCAAACTCCTTTGCTGCTTTTTCCCCAAACTCTTTTGCTGCTTCTCCGGCCTGCTTGAGTTTCTGTTTGACCTCTTCTTCTTTGAATTCATTGGTGAAAGTTTGTACTGCTTCTCCAGTGCTCTGAGCAAATTCTTGAGCTTTCTCTCGTACCTTAGGATTTTTAAATATCTCAGCCAAAGCATTGCCAAATTCACGCACCATTTCGCCAAAGTTCTCAGCAGCACTTTTTTTTGTATTATTTTCTCCTTCAGGCATCAGTTCCTCCTCTTCAAGATTCCACAATCTTGACTTACAAATGCTTTAAAGGGAATATGAGCGCAATTTCTGGACTTTTACATTACCTCCTAGGACCTTCCTATTTCTTTTTCAGCGATATGTCCCACAAGAGGGAGCTTGTATTTTTCTCCTCTATAGGCCTTGAACATCAGAATGAACCAGAGTATTAGTGCTAGTATCCACACCAAGCCGGCAAGTGCCCATCCGACGAGGGGAATCCATCCTAGAAGCCAGGCCAAGACCGACAGCGGTAAGAATGTGAGCAGGGATTGGAGGGCATGGAAACGGACGAACTTGTTCTCCTTTTCCAATACCAGGAACACGATACCTGTGATCCAACCCCCAATGTAGCAAAGCAGCCCTGCCATATTCTCATCCAAGTCTAGAGATGTCTTTGCCATAGCCTTCCTCCGTTGTTAGAGTAATTCCGGCCTGTGATCAACGATGCCGTTCTTGCTTCTTTTTCAGTTTCTGGTATTCTTTTTCCACACTCATTGTTCCACCCAAGGGTCCATAGGCAGCCAGAAAATGGAATATGAGTCCAATGCCCCATCCTCCGGCAGGAAAGAGAAACCAGGGAAAGTGCCTTGAAGTAAAAAGGTTTATCAGACCCAGAAAGCCGATAATCACTATATAGACCACTAAATGGCGTTTAAACTCAACTCGCTCCCGAGCAACCTTTCGCAGGTTTTCCTCTTCAGTTATGTTTTCTTTCATCTTTGCTACCTCCTATCTCGAATAGTCTCTCTTTTCGCTTACCTCCCCATATGGATGACCTCACGTTATGTATGCGTAGTATAAGTATTTCTATGGGTTCTGTCAATTGGAAAAGTAAAGACTATTTGAGAAAGGCGGACTCAAATCTGTAGTGTATGAAGTAGCAGATGAAGGACGGAAAGAGCAAAGATTACCCAGAGTACCGGAGCAATCTCACCGTATTTTCTTAGCATAATCTTAATCAATACATAGAAGACAAACCCGAAGGCAAGACCGGTACTGATGGTAAGAGCATCGGTGCTGCGACTTGCATTTATGAAACAAGTGCGGTAATATAGGAGAGGATTAGAGGTAAAGGAGGGTACGATGCTTAGTTTTGCGGAGGAATTACTGTTATTAGCATTGGATGACGAAAAGGGCACTATTGTCGATAAGACTTCTATCAAATATGGCTTGGTAGGAGCATTACTTATGGACCTTGCTCTGGTGAATAAAATCGATACTGATCTGGAAAATCTTATGATTGTTGACACATCGCCAACAGGAGACGACATCCTTGATGACGTTTTGACTCAGATTGCACAGTCAAATAGGACGAGAACTACAGCATATTGGCTTGTTCATCTGAGTCAAAATAGTAACACTATCAAAGAAAGGCTGTTAGATAGACTCATACAGAAAGGTATCTTGAAAAGGGAAGAACAGAAAATTTTATGGGTTTTTGCGCGCAGACGTTATCCTGTAAGGGACGACAAAGAAGAAAAAGAGGTAAAAACTCGTATCCGTGAGGTAATTCTCAGCGATTCGATTCCTGATTCCCGCGATGTGGTTTTGATAAGCTTGATTAAGGGCTGCTACCTGGTTGATGAAATCTTTAGCCATAAGGAAATAGATGCCGTCAAGGGAAGGCTGGAACAAATTGCAAGAATGGACCTCATAGGTCAAACCCTTTCCGGAATTATTGAGTCAGTTACGCGAGCGATGGCTAGTGCGGGTGTGTATCCAGGATTTTAAGGGAGGCCGTCTCAAGAATGTAACTTCTTGGCCAGCCAGACTATATTTTCGGCCAGTTTTCGCATAGTTATAATTCCCTCTTCGTCGCTGGTTACCTGGCCTTTCTGGTTGCCAAAGGCGAGGGTCCAGTAGTGCGGAGAGGAAGCAATGACCATTCCAAAGATGGTAAAAAAGAAATAAAGCTGAGCCAGAGTGAAATTATGGCCTGCCCGTCGAGCTACTACAACTGCTGCGCCTATTTTTCTTTCAAAGGAGCTCTCCATGTGTCGAGCAACATAACCGACTCTATCCATGAAGGCTTTGATAGGAGGAGTGGCTGAGCCGAAATAGACCGGAGTACCTAGAATTATGCCCTCAGCAGCCAGACTCTTTTCAAAAATGAGAGGAAAGTCGTCTTTAATATGGCACTTGCCCGGATGCTCGCGGCAGTACCCGCAGGCATCACAGGACTGAAGCTGGTGATCTCTCAGGAAAATGGTCTCGGTTTCGATTTGGTTTCTCTTGATTATTCCCAATACCTCATCGAGAAGGAGGTCAGTATTACCTCCCTTTCGGGGACTTCCATTTACTGCTATAATCTTCATTTCTTCACTCCCTTTCACTGTCTGGTATGGTCTTAGTAATTAGTAGATGTAACTCAGTACAAGTTGACCCCGGCTGTCTCTTATGAAGACGGTATCACCCTCATTGTTCCATATAGGGCTTCTGCTTCCCCAGAAGAGTTCGCTTTGGCTATTTTTTCCCAAACATGTTCTGAGTGTTACCGCCTCTTTCGCTTTTAGAATAAAATTGGGGAACAAGTATCTACGGTGGACTTCATCATAGACTATCCAGCCAGTGAGGTCTATGGATATATCTTCTCTATTTTCAATCACAATGTATTCGTCGCAAAGATTGTCCCAGTCGTTCCCTTCGGCATCGGCGTGAGCCTCGGCAATAACTATACTTTGTTCTGCCGCTTTAGCCCAGATTCCTAGGCCTTCTTCTCGCGCGGCCTGCTGAGCCCTGAGGAGTCTATCTCTGTATTTAGCTGCTAATGGACGCTGGATATGAGCACAGCCCAGACGCAGAAGTTCTTCGTTAATGAAAATCTCATCTATAAAAACGTAGGCTAGAAGGCGATCCTCTTTATCACGTGAAGGATTTTGAGGTTCAAGTCGCACTTTTTTCCCCGCCACCAGTTTGTTGTTTGCTTGAGTAGCCTCGTTGAATTGCGGGTCTCCCTTCTCAGGAGCATTAATTCCATAATATCGAACTCGCTCACCATTCTCTAAGATGCAGGTGTCACCGTCAATTACTCGGATGATGCTGACGGTTTCCGCCTGTGCGGCTAATATTGGAACTGCACACAATAGAACAAGGATAAATGCTGAATATTTCGCCAAATTGGCCATTTTGTTCAATCCTCCTTTAGTTTCAAATAATCTCTCTTTGCTTGCCTCTCCCTGACCTATCCCCATTAATAGTACCACTTCTTAAGTTAGAGTCAATGGAATAATAG
>NJBQ01000092.1 GCA_005223095.1 Candidatus Aerophobetes bacterium Ae_b3a | reverse complement strand
TTTACTTTTTTCACTAATTCGCTCGGCTCCACCGGCTTTTCCACAAAATCTTCTACAGGTAGATATTCACCATCCGTCTCAGGAGAATATCGGAATTTCATCTTGCTATTTATGGCGGTTAGCATCAAGATAGGGATATGGGAATAGGCTCGATACTCAGAGTGAGCATCGGTGCTCTTCAATTTCTGGGCTGCCTGGAATCCTTCTCCTCTGGTCTCCAGCATCACATCGAGGATGATAAGGTCGGGTGATAACTCTTTCACTTTCTTTAATCCTTTTTCAGCGCTAGGAGCACTGTGAACCTGGTAAAAATGAGCTTCCAATACCCTTTTTACAAATTCAATAATTTGGGGGTCATCATCAATTACCAATATCTTCTCTTTCTTTTTGGTCATAACACCCTCCTCGCGCTTATACTCATTAGAACTTTTCAGTTTCCAATGATGAACGTTTAGTGCATAATCTCTCGAAACTAAAATTCATTTCCCAGATCTTTTAACTGTTGATAGGTAAATACAGGACCATCTTTACAAATATACACTCTTCCTATGTTACAGCGGCCACATTTTCCCAAGCCGCATTTCATCTTCATCTCTAAAGTAGTGATAATCTGCTGCGGCCGATAACCCATTTCCCCTGTTGCACCGAGCAAAACATACCTGATCATAATGGGAGGACCACAGGTTATTAGCATCCTGTTGTCCGGAGAAGGATTAACCTTTTCCAGTATGGTTGGCACAAAACCTATTTCTCCCTGCCATTTCTGATCCTCACCGCCAGGATCTACCGTTAACACCATCTTTACTCTCGGACTGTTCTCCCATTCCTCTAGTTCTTTTTGATAGACCAATTCCTCAGTACTTTTTGCCCCATAGATAATGAGCACATCTCCGTACTCATCTCTTTTATCCAGAACATTTTGGATTAAGGAACGCAAAGGCGCCAGTCCAATTCCCCCACCCACCAGGACTAAATTCTTACCCCTTAATTCTTTCAAGGGAAAGCCATTTCCATAAGGACCCCTAATACCTACTTGGTCTCCTACTTCCAGGTCATGAATAGCTTGAGTAACTTTGCCCATCTTCTTTATGGTGCATTCGATTTGCCCGGGCCTGGTGGGCGAAGAAGCAAGACAAAAAGGAGCCTCACCTACTCCATAGACGGAAAACTCCACAAACTGGCCTGCTAGATAGGTGAAACTTTTTTGTAGACGCTCATCTTCAAAAGTTAATCTAAAGGTTTTTATATCCGCAGTTTCTGAAATAATTTCCTTTACTATAGCTGAATGAGGTAAATATATGTTCTCCATAGTCTTTATCCTTCCCGTGCGGGAGTCTGAGCTTGAGCAGGCAGTTGCTGGAGAACTTCAGAAAAATCTATTTTTACTGGACAGTTCCGTAAACACCGACCACATCCCACACAAAGAAAAACACCGTGATTTTCTTTAAAATAGCCAAACTTATGATAATACCACTGCTTGAATCTCTCTCTTTTCCCGAACCTAGGATTTTCTCCTGAAGTCATTTTGGTGAAATTGCGAAAACTGCAGCCATCCCAGAATCTTACTCTTTCTCCCTCTTCATCAGCGATATCGAAACAATGACAGGTGGGGCAAAGGTAGCGACAGATACCGCAGCTTATACATTGACGGGATGCTTTCTCCCAATAAGAACTGTCAAAGCCATTGGTTAACCTCTCCAAAAATTGACTAGGTTTCAACTTTCTTTCAATTTTTCTTTCCGTCTTTTCTTTGATTTTTGTCCTTATTTTTTCATCTATCTTATTCACTTCCTTCCCTCTACCCTTCAATAATTGCTCACCCTCAGGACTATTTGATTCCAGAAGAAAGATTCCTTCTTCCAGATCAGCAATCAGCAGATCCATTCCTTCCTTATGGTGGGGTCCGGAAGCGAAGGAAGTGCAAAAACAGCTCTTTTCAGGATGATTGCAAGATAATCCCACTAAAAGCGTACTCTTGCGTTTCTCGCGGTAATAGACGTCCTGAGTGCTATCCAGGAATACCTTGTCCAGGAGAAGAAGACTTCGAGCATCACAGGGACGGACACCCCAGATCACTCTTTTCTTGAGAGATAGATTCGCCGGTTGCACTTTGCCCCGCTTGAATTGAAACAATACCTCTCGGGGAGGGAGGAAGAACTCTTTTACCGGTTTCAGCGAATTAGGGTAATCCCATAGAACTTGCTCCACTTTTGTTACTGGCCTAAAGAGAATGAGTCCTTCCTCATCAATTGGAGCAATAACATCGTATTCTTTCATTAACCCCAACAATAATCTATTTAATTCCTCTTTTTTGAGTAATCTCTTCATAACTCTGCCTCGGCAAAAATCTATCGAATAAACTCCTGGGGATCGTCCACCCTGAAGTCAACCAAAGGAGGTTTCTTTTTTGAATCAAGACCAGGTACGTAGTTAAACATCGTCTGGATCTCTTTCTCCATTTTCTTATTTAATCTCCTCAAGGGAATATTTACCGGACAAACCCGTTCACATTCTCCGCAATCAATGCATCTTCCGGCTAGGTGAAAGGCCCTTACAATATTCCAGGTCGTGTTACCTTTCAAGGAGGGTGAGGGAAGAATCCACTGAGGCGCCGTTTTTTCACTAATGCACTCTGAGCAATAACATAACGGGCAAACCTGGCGGCAAGCATAACAGCGGATACACTTTTCGAACTGTCGCTGCCAGAATTGCCAACGTTCTGGGGTGGACTTAGCTTCAAGCTCCTCTAGGACACTGTATTCTTTATCAGATTCTTTAGACTCAATTTTTGATGGTGAAGTTTTCGATCTTACCAACTCATCGTACATCCCCGGAATATGTACCTGACAGGTCCGACACTTTTCCAGTATTTGTCCTTCTTGGTCAACCTGCGCCTGACATTCGAGTGCAATAATCTTTATCCTGTCCCGGTCAATCTGGTTTTCCTGCATAAGAGCTACAATGGATTTTACATCACAGCCTTTAGCTACTATACCCACTTTCCCCTTCACCTCTTTGAGATAAAGGGAAAGGTTATAGACACAGTGCTCGTCCCAGGTCAAGCGGTCTACTCCATCTTCGCTCTCTATGAAGCAAGGAGTAGTAAAAGAGTTATTATTTGACTTCTGGTAGCCAATAATAACTTCAACTTCCTTATTCTTGAGCAATTCTTTTGCTTTCTTGCGAAGTTGTTCAAGCATTGTCTTCTTTCTTTTTTGAGAAATAGGTATTCGGCCCCGCCGACTCTACAGTTTTCACTACCTCTTTGACTACCTGGGCCCACTTATCTCCCTCTGCTGCTGACACCCAGCTCATATGAAACCTCTCCGGTTCAATGCCTATATATTCCAAAAGTTTCCTAAAAACGGCGAAGTTACGGCGAGTGTGGTAATTACCTTCGCTGTAATGACATTCGCCCGGATGACAGCCAGATACTAGAACACCGTCCAAACCTTTTTCCAAAGATTTCCACACAAACAAGGGATTTGTTCTAGCTGAACAAGATGTGCGAATGACTATAACATTAGGCGGATATTTCTTCCGACTTCCCCCGGCTAAATCTGCTCCTGCATAGCTACACCACTTACACAAAAAAGCAGCTATTTTTACCTTCTCAGGGGAGGGTTTTAACTCTAGATTTTTCTCTTTTACAGACCGGTTATCGTTCATCTCTCATTTCCCTTATCAGCGGTCAGACTCTCTATCTGGCCAAATATCTGTTCTTCAGTGAAACCGTCCAGGTCTATGGCTCCCGGCCGGCAAGCAGTGTTACAAGCACCACAACCATTGCAAAGACTGGGGGCAACTTTGGCTACCCAGCGTTTTTGCTGAGTAACCCTATCCACAATTTCTTCTTTTTCGATAGCGCCAAAGGGACAAACTTCCTTGCAAGCCAGGCAACCACTACAGATTTCTACATCAACCCTTGCTATCTGTGGGTCTATTGGCAGTTTTTCATGGCTAAGCAAACCGCATGCTTTAACTGAGGCAGCAGAAGCAGTAGCCACAGTATCAGGTATATCCTTGGGCGATTGACAGGCCCCGGTTAGAAACACACCGGTAGTTACCGTTTCCACAGGAGCGAGCTTAGGATGAGCTTCGGTAAAAAGACGATTCTGATCGTAGGGAATATGTAACATCTGAGCTAACTTGATGGCATCGGGACGGGCAATCAATGCAGTGGCCAGAACCACCAGGTCCGCATCGATTTCTATCTGAGTTCCACTTAGAGTATCACAGCCTCTTACCATAAGTCTTCCATTTCTCTGGAATATCTTGGATACTCTTCCTCTGAGATAGGTGGCTCCGTATTCATCCTGCACCCTTTCCACAAATTCCTCGTAATTCTTTCCCGCCGCTCTTATGTCAATATAGAAGACATAGGCTTCTGCCTCTGGGTTGTGCTCTTTTAATAAAAGAGCCTGTTTTGCCGTATACATACAACAGAGACGAGAACAATAGGGCATCCCCCGGGCTTCATCTCTGGAGCCCACACACTGGATAAAGACTACTTTCTTGGCTTCCTTGCCGTCAGAGGGACGAACAATCTTACCACCAGTTGGTCCGGAAGAATTTAGCATCCTCTCAAAATGAAGACCAGTAGTTACATTTTTGTACTTTCCATAGCCATATTCACCATAAATAGAATGGTCAAACATGGTGAATCCAGTAGCTACAATTATGGCTCCAAATTGCTCTTCAATTACCTCATCTTCTTGCTCATAATCAATAGCCTCAAAAGGACAGACTTTCTTGCATATTCCACACTTTTTCTTATTGATGTAAAGGCAGTGTTTCTGATCAATTACCGGTACATTGGGTACCGCTTGAGGAAAGGGAACATAAATGGCCTTGCGTTTTCCCAAGTTCATATCGAATTCAGAAGGAAGTCTAACCGGGCATCTCTGCCAGCATGTTCCACAACCGTTGCACTTATTCTCATCTACTAAGCGTGCCTTTCTTCTAATTTTCACCTTGAAGTTACCCACATAGCCAGATACTTCTTCAACTTCGGAATAGGTGTATAATTTGATAAGGTCACTCTGATTCACCTCTACCATCTTAGGGGTTAGAATACAGGCAGCGCAATCCAGGGTAGGGAAAGTCTTGTCAAACATAGCCATCCTTCCACCAATACTGGGCTCTCTTTCCACAATCACTGCTTTAAATCCATTAAAGGCAACATCAATAGCCGCTTGAATTCCAGAAATCCCACCACCAATGATTAGAACTTTTTTCTCAACAGGTATAAAGGTAGTCTGAAGAGGATTATTTTTCCCCACCTTAGCCGTAGCAAGCTTGACTATGTCTATAGCTTTTAAAGTGGCCTCCTCTCTATCGTCGTGTACCCAGGAGCACTGTTCTCTAATATTAGCCATCTCGAAAAAGTAAGGGTTTAAGCCCGCATTCTGGGTGCAGGTCCGAAAGGTCTTCTCATGTAAGGAAGGAGAACAGGCAGCCACTACGATTCTAGTTAAATTGTGCTCCTTAACCATCTTTTGGATCAAATCTTGTCCGGGCTCAGAGCACATATAGCGATAGTCAGTGGCAAACTTCACTCCCGGAAAACCCTTAGCTATTTCAGCCACCTTTTTAACATCAACCGTGGCTGAGATATTGGTACCACAGTGGCAAACAAAGACACCTATACGTGCCATTTTTTTATCTCCCTATATAGATTCTATGTAACCGCCAACTTTCTTTCCAATAACTTAGAAGGATTCACTATGTGTCTGGATAGACCGAGCTGGCGCATACTCATGCCCAACGCTAGGCCCAAAAGCTCCGTAAAATAAAGAATAGGTAAATTGAATTTCTTTCCACGTCTTTTCTCAATTCCTTTTTGTCTTAAGTCTAGATTGGATTGACACAAAGGACAGGCAACTAATATACATTCCGCCCCCGCCTCCAGAGCCTCATTCAGGATCTCCCCTGACAATTCAAAAACTATGTCGGTTTCTGATAAAGAAAACGATGCTCCGCAACATTCAGTCTTGAAAGCCCAGGGCAAGGCTTCTCCTCCTAAAGCGCTAACAAGATTGTCCATAGACTGCGGGTCCTCAGGGTCATCGAAGTTTATCACACTTGGGGGACGTACTAGCAGACAGCCATAATAGGAAGCTACTCTTAATCCCTGCAATTTTCGCCTGGTCATCTCTTCCACTTTTTTCAACCCTACATCTTCAATTATCACTTGCAAGGGATGTTTTACTTCTATCTTCCCAGCAGAGGGCTTACCCAGCACTTCCTGCACCTCTTTCTTAAGCTTTGAATCCTCTGCTACTTCCTGCTTGGCTATTTTAAGCCGGTTGAAACAAGCCGCACAAGGAGCAACTACTGTATCTAAGCCCATTTCCTCGGCTAGAATTAAATTCTTGCAGGGAAGAGCTATACTAAGCAAATGACTGGTCACATGAGCAGGACTTGAGCCACAACAAACCCAGTGGGGAATCTCTTGTAGTTCTATGCCTAACTTCCTGCAGACTAATTGGAAAGAGATATCATATTCTCTGGCTGTTGAATGTAGAGAACAGCCGGGATAATAGGCTACTTTCATCATTTAGACTCCAGCTTTTCAACTTTACGCATTAGATACCTGACTTCCTTGCCTGGATTACTTTTTTGGGGCTTCAATTTAATCTTGCCCTTTTTGAGCATTATTGGTAAGAGAGAAACATCTTTAAAAGGCCGACCAGAAGCCATATTTAGCTTAGTGATCAGGCTGAGTTCATTTAGACGACCGTATTTTTCAATGGACCCCAGAAATATTCCATCAAAGAGAGGTGCAATCTGTTCTTTGGGTACAATCCCTTTCCGTTTGGCCAGAATTCTTAAAGCATCCATAACCTTAGCCAGGTCAATTCCCCGCGGGCACCTAACGCTGCAAGTTTGACAAGAGGCACAAATCCAGATGGTAGAACTCTTCATTACCTTATCTATCAAACCCAATTGGGCAAAACGAGTGATTTGACTGGGAAGGTAGTCCATAGCATAGGCCACTGGACAACCAGCAGAGCACTTACCACATTGATAGCAGAGACTTATTCTTTCCCCACATATTTCCTCGATTTGTTCAGCAAATTTGCGTCTGAACTTGTCGGAGGCGATTGAACACTTCATTTTCTTCCTTTCTAATTTGCTTAATTGGCCTATCTTTAGGAGAATTTCTCTTTAGCCTCCCGCTATTCCCTTCCTCCCCAAAAAGTAGGACAGAGTCTCTAGCTCTATACTTAGATCCACATTCCTAAGTTTCACTCTATCCGGCACAACGATTCTAACTGGAGCAAAATTCAAAATCGCCTTTACTCCCCCTTCTATCAACTTGCTGGCTACTGCTTGAGCAGCCTGAGCCGGAGTAGCTATGATTCCCATCTTTATTTCCTGTTCGAACAGAATCTGGGGAATCTTCTCTACATCCTCGATTTTCACTCCTTGCCAAACCTTCCCTATCTTGGATAGGTCATTGTCAAAGACTACTTTTATTTCAAAGCCCTGCCGCTTAAACCCCGGATAGGCAAGAAGAGCTGCACCTAAATTTCCCATTCCTACCAAAGCTATCGACCAAACTCTATCTACCCCAAGGATACGAGAAATTTCCTCTTTTAGTGTCCCTACTCGATATCCCTGGCCGGGGACTCCGAATTCTCCGAAATAAGCTAGATCTTTTCTTACCTGTCCGTCGGAGGTACCCACCAAGTCAGCTAGTTCCTGAGAGGGAAGGACTCTTTCATCCTTTAGTCTCTTTATACTCCTTAAATAAACTGACAAACGTTCCACCGTCGCTTCCGGAACTTTGAATCTCGGCATCTATGTTATCCTTACGGAGACCGGTGTGTGCTCATAAGTACTTTCACGAATGAGTGCGCTCATAAAATCTGTCTGTTGAGTTAAGAGAACTATTTTGATTATATTAATTGAAATAATCATCTTAGTAGAGAATAGCACAAAAAAAAACTTTGTCAAGCCCCCTACCCGCAAAAACCTTATCAGAGGCTAGTATTGCAACACAGCCTAACTCCTGCGTTCTATTTGATACTTTGCATTCGTGATTACTATAACAAACATAGAGAATAAAAAGACCCAACCCCTCTCTTTTTAGACTTAAGAGTACCATCCTATTTCGCCTTTTTCTTTCCTCTAATCTCAACTTTCTTCGCCTACAATTCATATATCATAAACAATAGCCTTTGAATTTCTCTTCCTATTCTGTCGCTCAACCATGTCCTGTAGAGTTATAGATTCCAGGATATTATCTATAGCCTCTTTCATCTCTGCCCAAATGTCTCGGGTTACACAGAGCTGAGCCCGCTGGCAAACTTGAGGATCATCCACGCACTCCACCGGTGCCATAGAGCCCTCCAGGACTTCCATGATTTCGCTTAATCTTATCTGGGAAGGCAATTTAGCCAAGACGTAACCGCCACGAGCACCACGGATACTTCTCACCAGACCGGCCTTGCGGAGAGTAGTGATGGAATGCTCTAAAT
The DNA here is from genome assembly GCA_005223095.1 of Candidatus Aerophobetes bacterium Ae_b3a. Lineage (GTDB taxonomy): Bacteria > Aerophobota > Aerophobia > Aerophobales > AE-B3A > AE-B3A. The sequence continues at coordinate 182 of NJBQ01000092.1, read as the reverse complement.
ATTTTTCAGATACCTCCTGCCTCTTTGCTATGTCTCTTAACAAAACGGGCCCTTTACCGGAATTGAGGGCCAGGTCAAGCATAGCCCTTGCTCCATAGCGGCCTTTGGTAGAAAGTCTCATTTTCTCAATCCTTTTATTAATCCTATCGGAATTATAACCATTATACAAAGAAATAGATTTG
>NJBQ01000015.1 GCA_005223095.1 Candidatus Aerophobetes bacterium Ae_b3a | reverse complement strand
GTGATAAGGAGACTGCTCAGATTGCTATAAGAGCTGCTTTGACCGGACACCTGGTCTTTAGCACTCTGCATACCAATGATGCCGTGGGTGCTATAGCTCAACTGCAATACTTCGGCATTGAACCCTATCTCATTGGCTCTGCTGTTGACCTGATTATAGCCCAGAGACTGATTCGTCGCGTCTGCCCCAGGTGCCAGGAATATTATACTCTTTCTAAGGAAGCGCTACATGGACTGGGATTTAACAATGGAGAAAAGAATGAAGTGAAATTAGTTCGGGGTTCGGGCTGCCCACAGTGCAGCCACACTGGTTACTTTGGCCGAACTGCTATATTCCAGTTCTTCGAAATCAATTCCTCAGTGAAACGACTGATTTTTCAAGGAGCTGATATACATACTCTGAGAGCTGAGGCAACCAGGCAGGGGATGAAGACTCTCAGAGAATCTGCTATAGAGAAACTTCGCCAGGGAGTAACTACAGTAGAGGAGGTTCTGGGCCTTACTCTAGAGGAGTAAATAGTATGGCGCAATTCGCCTGTATTTCAGTAGATAGCCAGGGACAGAAGATCGAAACTCGTCATGAGGCAGCTTCTATTCAGGAGGTATCCTCTTTCCTGCGAACCAGGGGCCTTACTCCGGTTTCGGTAAACAAAATCAAAAAGGAAGCCCTTGCTAGACAATCAGCCAGGGAGCTCTTTACTCTCCTGAGGCCAAAACAGATAAAGATGAGTGAAGTAGCCTCTTTCTTTCGTCAGTTGGCTACCATGCTGGAGGGAGGAGTGAATCTATCAGAATGCCTGGACGGTCTTTCTTCTCAAACAGAGAACAAACACTTTGGCCATCTTTTAAGACAAACAAGGGAGTACGTAGCCTGGGGGCGGAAATTCTCCCAGGCTTTATCCGAATATCCGCGCATATTCCCTCCTCTGGTTACGGAGATGATAGCAGTGGGAGAAGAGTCCGGATTGCTGGACGAGGTAACCTCCCAGGTGGCTAGTTATCTGGAAGGCCAAATAGACCTGAAAAAAAAGGTGCAGAATGCCACTAGATACCCCGTATTCATCACTGGTTTCTTTTTACTGGTAGTGGGAGTAATGGTCTTTTACCTCATTCCCCAATTTAAGGAGATATTTGCCTCCTACGGAGCTGAGCTACCGGCCATTACCCAGTTTGTCTTGAATACAAGCGATTTTTTCATCAAGAACCTTCCCTATGAAATAATTCTACTTCTGGGACTGGTGGTGTTTGGGCTGGGATATTCACGAACCGAAAAAGGAAAAGAGAGATTGGATAGAATTAAGCTAAAATTACCCATAGTGGCTAAACTAATCTACTATCTGGTGCTGGCAAGAATATGTCGCACGCTGGGTCTATTGCTGCACAGTGGAGTTCCTCTGGTAATGGCCCTTGATCACACCGCGACCATCGCCGAAAATAGAGTGGCAGAAAATGCGCTCAAAGAGATCCGGGAAAGGATTGTTGAAGGCTCTACTCTGGCTCAGGAAATGAGGAAACAGAGTTTTTTTCCTCCTCTGGTAGCAGGAATGACTCACACTGGTGAACGTTCAGGAACCCTGAGCGAAATACTGCCCAAACTGGCTGACTTTTATGACCGGGAGCTGGATTACCGAATAAAAGCCTTAACCTCAACCCTGGAACCAATTCTTATTGTCGGTCTGGGAGTAGTGGTGGCCTTTTTTGTAATGTCTATGTATTATCCTATCTTTAATCTGTCCACAGTTATGGGGTAGGAAATAAAACTGAACAGAATACAAAGGAGGTGAAAGAGATGATGTGGTTAATGAAGATTTTCAGTAAGGGAAATAAGAAGAGAGCTGGATTTACGCTGGTAGAGCTGATGATAGTGGTAATAGTAGTAGGTATCCTGGCGGCTGCCTCTATCCCTATATACCAGCGGTCAATGGATAAGGCTCGTGCATCGGAAGGTAAAGCGCTGTTGGGCACAATCAGGACCCACTACATAACCGAAGTGGCGGCGGAAAATGTGCCGACAGTCCCCCCCACCTCATTGACGGTGGACTGGGGGATTGATACCTCTAGAAATAGGTGGTGGACAGTAGAAGGTGTGGCCGATGACTTCACCATTGCTTGGGCCCTGCCGACGGTTACAATAGCCGGAGTGGCTGCTACAAAGATCTATAACATAGAGCTACGGATCAACTGCGACACCGGGGAATTGGAGGAAAATTTCAACTGGCCCGGTACACCACTCCCAGCCCCGTAGAAACACTATAATCGTTAAATTGATTGCGGATGCGAGTTGCTAACTCAAAAAAGGCTCGAATGCGAAACGAACTGAGAGAGGGCAAGACACTGAGGAAATCGGAAAGGACTCCTGATCCAGATTGCCGTCAACAGCGGCCTGTGCTCGAGCGTAGGAAAAGCCGCCTTCGAATGTATAACCACTTAAAGAAGAACCCAGGGACTGGAGAAGTTCTGGCCAGTCCCTGGAAGGACTCAAGATGAAAATTTTTTTCTTTTGGCCAAAAGAATGGTTTCGCTTTAACATAAGAGGTAATAATAGGGGTACCACTTTAGTAGAGGTAATGATAGCCCTTCTCATTATAGCCTTAGTGATTCTGGGGGGAGGGATGTTTTTCTTCTATGGTCGCCTCAATATTGTGCGAGAGTCTCATCGCCGGGCCGCCCTTCTGGTAGCCAGCCAGAGACTGGAGACCTTGAAAGCTGCCGACTGGGATAACATTGCTCTAAAGCATATGAGTCCTCTATCATACCAGCCATATTATATTACACACGGCAGTGGTTGGGCTTTAAATTTATCAGAAACTAAAGACACGATAACGGTGGATAATCTATCTGATGCACAGATGCTTACTGAGGCCCAGTATATAGATGATGACGGTATGAATGACAGTTACGACTACCTTAAGATAATGGTAAGGGTAGAGTGGAGCGATCCTGCTCCCAATAGGGTGAGCTTAACTACCCTGGTTGGTCCGCCATGAATGAGGTGTCAATGAAAAAGAGAAATTCAGGATTTACCCTAGTGGAATTAATGGTGGTTGTCCTGCTGGTAGGTCTGGTGGTTTTAGTTTCTACCCAGATTCCCCTCTTTAACCTGAGTTTTTGGACAAGAGCGACCGACAGGCTAAGAATGCAGCGAGAGGCCCATTATGCCATGATCAAAATCCAGCGTGAGCTAAGACCAGCAGGTTCATCTAATATCGATACCTTAGATCCTTCCAAGCTGGTCATTGACCTGAGCACTGAGGAGAGCTTCTTCTTAGAAGAAACTCAGCTCCTTTACCAGGATCCTTATCAGGTGCAAGAGTTAATTATTGAGGGTGATACGGGTACCCAGTTTAATGTCACCCGCAGTGGCGGAACAATCAATATAACCTTGACTCTAGCCAGAGAAAAGGTTGGAACTATTACTCTTGAGACAGCGGTGAAACCGCGAAATTAGTGAGCAATGAAAAGTGAAAAAGTAACTCAAAAAGTATCTCGTTCCCAAAGCGGAGCAATACTGCCCATGGTTATCATCCTGATGCTGGCTCTTACCCTGACCGGCATAGCCTTCCTTAATGCAGGGATAATGGAGAATAGCCTGGTGAGAAGGCAAATTGACAAGAACCAGTCTTTTTACTTAGCCGAAGCAGGAGTGGAAACCGCTATTTGGCAATTTAATTATGCTGACCGCCCTTGGCGCCCCTGGTCTGCCCCCTGGACTGAGGACGGTGACGGCAATCCCACCCGGACAGAGACTCTCTATGCTTGGCAAAGCAGCAATGTGGGTGATTATGAGGTGACAGTGATCAACAAAGACTCATCTTATCCGGAAATCGATTCTTTCGGATATGTCCCCAGTAAAGAGGCAGAGGGAAAAATAGAGAAAAGAGTTCGCATCACTCTGGAGAAAAACCACGATCCCATGTTTAATTACGCTATTGCCAGCGGGGGAGGGATTATAATAGAAAACCCTGGCACTCTGATAACGGGCAGTTGTTATACTATCGGAGATATAAGCATTATATCGGCAACTGTTGACGGAAATGCTGAGGCAACGGGAATCGTAACCAACCAGGGGACTGTTACCGGAACCATAACCGAAGGGGCGGAGGAGCTACCTTTCCCGGAATTTGATAGTGACTATTACCAGTATAAGGCTAATTCAATAATAAATGGTGACCTGGTGATCAACAGCGTCACCCCCTATATCGTAGATGGGATTCTGTATGTCACAGGAAACTTAACCATCAGCAATTCAACATTGGTTGGGCCGGGTTCAATTGTGGCCGAGGGCAAGATACTAATCCAGCAAAACTCCATAGTTGGGACTTCCATAGACACGGGAGTATCACTTGTTTCAGCTTATGAATCAGCTTTTGAAGGGGATATAGCCATAAAAATAGAACAAGGGGCTGTGGAAAATCCTACTATAGTATGGGGGGCGCTTTGGTCGCCAAATGGAGAAATAAAAATAGAAATGAACTCTAAACTTTATGGTTCGGCCGTCAGTGGGGGAAGGCATAAAATAGAAACTGGCTCTGGCGTCATCTACTATACCGAGTTCGATAATGATTTCTATAGCTATGCGGCACGGCCGACCTACCTGGTACAAAATTGGCAAGAAGAATGAAAGAGGAAAAACCCATGTTAGGATTGAAGAATCTGGTAAGTATAGACATTGGCTCCAATCTGATAAAAGTGGTTCAGTTGGGTCAATTCTCCGGAAAGATAAGATTAGAAAAGGCAGGAGTGATAGACAATCCCATCTCCAATTTTCGCAGCGATGGCTATGGAGTGAGTAGGAATGCTATTGCTCGGGCCATCAGGCACTCATTGAGAAAAAACCGCATTAAAGCCAGAGATGCGGTTTCCTCCCTGGGTGGTTCCTCCATCATTATTCAGTACTTCAAGTTTCCTCCCCTTTCCGGAAAAGAACTGGAGAATGCGGTTCAGCTGGAGGCTCAACGGGTAATGGGCAGTGAGCTCAATGGAATGGAGACAGACTTTTTGGTTCTACCACGGAATCAAAAAGGAGCTCCAGGACAGGATATCCTCTTTGCAGCGGTACCCAAAGAAATGGTTCAGCAGCGTAGGCAAATTCTGGAGCAAGCTGGCCTGAATCCCATAGTTGTGGATATCGACTGCCTGGCTCTGACCAACTGTTTCTTAAGGCTGAAGAATCTAGCCTCGGGGGAGGATATAATGCTATTAAACCTTGGGGCGAGATTAATCAGTCTGGCAATTTTAGGAAAAGAAAGTTTGTACTTGGTTAGAGACATCAGTTTGGACCTGGAGGCACCCCTTGACTTGAAAGAAGAAAACATGCTGAACAGAACAGTTGAGGAGATCCATAGATCCATCCATTACTACCAAGGCAGAGTTCAGGGAAACAAAGTAACCAGAGTTTTCTTGACCGGAGGGGGCAGCATGACTTCAGAAATTAGTAATTTGTTTTCAAAAGCCCTGGGGTTACCTGTAGAAAAGTGGAATCCTATGCAAGATCTAGAATATACCCCTGGCAAACTGGCCTACCAGTTTAAGCAAAGCCAGGGCTATCTTCTGGCTATCGCTATTGGATTGGGGTTAAGAGAAAAATAGAATGAAAATCCAGCTAAATCTGATTCCAGGTAAAGTAGCTCCTTTCAGACTGAAAAGTTTAAGAAGGATATTCTCTATTACCTCACTTCTGGCCTTTTTTCTTTTGATTATAGCCATGGGGTATATTTACATAGACAACTATTATGAGATTAAAGACTACCAAAACCAACTAGCTTTAATTTCAAAAAAATATGACATACTAAACAAGGAGGTCTTCCAGATAATGGAATACAAAAGAGAGTGGGATTCTCTGCAGCACAAGATATCGTTAGTCAGTGAGCTTAAGGAAAAACAAATCTGGTGGACGCCAAAACTGCAGGCTCTTGCTGAACTCATACCAGAAAATATCTGGATAAATAAGCTATCTGTGCAAAAATCCACTCAGGCGCCCAGGAAGGCATCTTCTCCCCAGGCTAAGACTTTCCAGGCTCAAGCTTACTCTTCTATAATTCTAATTCTGGAGGGTTTTGCTTTGCCCGGTGATAACCAGGGGTTCCGCTCCATAGAAAACTTCGCCCAACAACTGAAGGAAAATCCATCCTTCAACAGAATCATCCAGGAAATCGACTTGACCACTGCCACCCGTACAGAAAGAGAAGAACTCTCCGCTATGAGTTTTCAGCTTTCCTGTCGATTAGTAGCCGAGGAGAACTTATGAATAGCAGGCTAATGAATAAAAAAATCTGGTTCCTCATTCTGCTGGAAGTAGCCATTTTAAGTCTATTCTATTTTTTAGTAATCAGACCTCAACAGATCGAGCTAAGAGGAGTAAGAATAGAGGTACAGGAAAAGGAGACCCTTTATGTTAAACTGAGCGTCCTTTCCCGTCTAATTGATGAGCTGCGGCAAGAGAAAGCTAGCATCGGTGAGAGTATAGACCATTTTCTGAAAGTGAGAGAAAGAAGCGAGAGGGATTTAGTGGTTCCGGCTAGTTTAACGGACATCTTCCGGGAGAGTAAGGTTGAGGTGATTTCCATCAGGCCGGTTCCCGAGAAAGTAGAAGGGACTTTGCTCATATCTTCCTGGGATATAAGCATTTTGGCCGACTATAATCAACTGGGTCATTTTATCAGCAGGCTAGAAAGGTCAATTGATTTTAACCGCATCGACTCTCTAAGTATTTCCTCACAAGGAAGTTCAGCAGAATACAGAGCTCAATTAGTCATTTCTAGAATCAGCTTATTAAAGAAAGAACAGGACAAATGAGAGTAAAAAGAGAATTCATAATTGTAGCGGTTCTGGGATTGGTCCTGGTGTTGGTATGGATGTGGGTGCTGGGAATTGTTCCTGGCAAAAAGAGAGTGAGAGAGCCTATAGAAAGGCCGCTTACCGGGCAAATAAGTCCTGAGGAGCTAAGGAAAAAAGCTGAGGAGGCTGCTCTTTCTCTCTCAAATTGGCTGAAAAAGCAGGGGGAGATAGAGGAAATGCTGGCCTATCAGGAAGGTGCACGGGATCCTTTTCATCTTTCGCTCAAAAAGAAAGAGGAAACAAAAGAGGAAATAAAAGAGAGCCTGCCGCTCCAGCCTCCCAAATTAGTACTGAAAGGGATTGCCTGGGATGAAACTAAGCCGCTAGCCTTAATCAATGGCCTGCTGGCCAAAGAGGGCGACACTATTCAGGGAGCTAGAATAGTGAAGATAGACTTTGAGCGGGTAGTCATCCGGTATCGCTCTAAGGAATTTGTCATTGAGCTAATAGAATGGAAGGGGAAAAAGAGTTCTGAAATATAGGATTTTTTTCTCTCTAAAAAGAGTACTTAGTGGCTGAATAAAAAATAAGGAGATGCAAATGTTAGAGTCTAAAAGAGATACAAAAAGAACTCAATGCTGTAGAATTAACAAAATGGCGCTTTACCTGGTGGCAGTAATTATAACTTTTGCCGCTTTGGGAATCGCTGCCCAACAAGAAGCCGCCGCAACTGCTTCAGTATCTGGTGAGGAGGTTATTTCTCTAAATGTAACCCAGATGGATCTTCAGGATGTGCTGAGACTAATCGCTGAGAAAGCCGATTTGAACATCATAATAAGTAAAGAAGTAGCCGGCACAGTTAGCCTGCGTCTTAAGAATGTAGGTCTCTGGGAAGCACTGGGAGCCATCTTAGAATCCAACGGGTTTACCTATCGAGAAGAAAAAGGAATTATTCGAGTGCTCAAGTTGGAGGAGATCATTGAGGAGAAGCCAATGCTGACAACTGAGATCATCCTCTTGAAATATGCAAAGGCAGAAGAGATGAAGAAAGCCTCTCAGCACCTTCTCTCACCTTCAGGAACTATGGAGATAGATATTCGAAGCAACGTCCTGGTCGTTACGGATACTTCCCAGAATATTGAGAAAATTCGTCAGTTAGTAACCAAACTGGACACCGGAATCCCGCTGTTTAATCTAATGGGAATTCTATCTGCTTCTGATCATTCCCTGGCTATGATCAATAAGAGAATCTTGAAAGTAGGGGAGAGAATAGACGATTTCACAGTTAGCGAGATTGGGGGAAATAGTGTTACTCTAAAAAAAGGGGAACAAGTCGTTACCCTGACATTAAGGGAGGAATTAAGTGCTGTGGAAAAATAAATCGTCCCTCGGGATTATTGTAATTTTGCTCCTTATGCTGAGTTTGCTATTAGGACAAGTAGTAGCAGTCCAGGCAGCTTTAGAAAAAACTCCCCTTCTTATTTCCTTGGACGTAAGAGAGATGGATCTTCAGGATGTGCTAAGACTAATCGCTGAGAAAGCCAAGGTCAACATTATTCTCAGTAGGGGAGTGGCCGAGACCGATGTGATAGTTACCCTGCGTCTTAAGAATGTAGACCTCTGGCAAGCACTGGAGGCTGTTTTAGAAGTGAGCGGCTTCACCTATCGAGAGGAAAACGAAATTATCCGGGTGGGTAAGCGAGAGGAACTGCTTGAAGATAAACTACCTCTGGTGAGCGAGATTATTCTCTTAAAATACGTGAAAGCACAAGAGATAAAAGAAATTTGCCAGCATTTTCTTTCCTTCTCCGGAACTATCAAAACAGATGTTCACAGTAACGTCCTCATTATCACCGATACCCTTGAAAATATTGAGAAAATCAGAGAAGTGGTAATTAAGCTAGATACCGAACCTGCGCCAGTGTTAGAAAAAAAGCGATTTCAATTAAATTACATAGATTTAAAGGAAAAAAAAGATATTTTGAAGGAGGTTTTGAATAATATAATTGAAGAGGGAGAATTTTTCCTGGATTCTCTATCTAACTGCGTCTATGTAGAAGCTCCCTCTCCTTACATAAAAAGGGTCAAGGAATATTTTGAAAAACTCGATGTTCGTCCCAAGCGCATTATGATTAAAGCAGAATTTGTAGAAGTGCGCCTGACTGACGAAGAGCAGCTAGGTATAAAGTGGAGATGGAAGGGAGCCTATGATAATTATCCTCTGGGGGCAACTTTTCGCTATCCTCATCAAACCAGGTCCGAATCGGGCCAGCCCGTTGTCAATCCAGGCCTTTCCACTCTGGCTGCTGGAATGGGAATAATCTTTGGCAGTGCTGAGCAGGAGTTCCGGGGAATAATAGATTTGCTCATTTCTGAAGGTAAGGCTAATTTACTTTCCAGTCCAAATATAGCTACTCTGGAGGGCCAGGAGGCGAAGATAGATGTAGGAGACGAGTATCCTTATGAGACATATGTGATAGAGGAAGGGATAAAGGTTCCCACCATAAAATTCAAGACCGTGGGAGCAACTCTCCTGGTTACCCCTTATATCAAGGGCGAAAAAGAAGTGGTTTTGGATATAGAGTCCGAAGTCAGTGAGATCACCGGAGCCCCTCCTTTTCCCACGGCCCCTCCCATAGTGGGTACCAGGAAGGCCAGGACTCAGATATCAGTGGATGACGGAGCCACTATCGTCATTGGCGGTCTCTTAAGAGAAACCGACAAGAAGACCAGGGAAGGCATTCCTTTTCTGTCTCGCCTTCCTCTCCTTGGTTCTCTTTTTACCTATAAAACAACTAAAAAGGAAAAGACTGACCTGTTAGTCTTTATTACCCCCTATATTCTATCGGAAGAGCTAGAAGAGGAAAATATATTAGAAAAGATCAAACCCCTGAAAGTTCAAATAGAGGAACTTTATCAAAAGGGACTGGATTACAAAAAACTGGGAGACTATGAGGAAGCACAAGAATATCTTGAGGAAACTGCAGAGAAAAGTCGAACCTATGGTTTCTCTAGTTATCTAGAGTCTATAGAAAAAGAATTACTCGAATTAGAGAGACTAAAGAAAGAAAAAGGGGAGGAAGAAGAGAGAGAAAAGGCGAAGCTAGAGGAGGAGAGAATAAGGAAGGAAAAGATAGAAAAAGCAAAGCAAGAAAAAGAGAGAATAAAGAAAGCAGGACTAGAGAAAAAGGAAACAGAGAAGAAACCTGTCCTCGCTCTGGCTCTAGGCCAATGGTTTGCATCAAAGGACAATAATTCCTTCATGATATACGAGGCTCAACTCAGATTGAAAGGGAGCCTGAGACTCTTCGGTGGTGGAGGCAAGTCCTCTGAAGAATCCTCCTATATTAGTTACTGGGGACTCAGGATAGGAGATAAACTGAACATTGGTGTGGGTGGAATAAACTCAAGTGCACTTGAGAAAACTGAGTTGATGCTCAGCGCTGGATTTTCTCTGGGAACAGAGGCAGTAAGATTGGAAGGGAACTACTTCTACATAGCTGAAAATGAAGATGTTAGTGGAATAAGGGCTGCATTAGGAATAAGATTTTAAAAAATAAGGGAGAGGTAATTATTCTTTGCCAAGGAGGAAATACAAATGAATAAGATTGCTGTCTTGTTCTTAGTTTCTTTAGTAATATTGCCAGGCTTCATTGTTACCGGGTGCTCCTTGCTTCCCAACACTTCCTTAGAGATTCTCCAGTATAGTCTGGAAAAAACAGTTGTAGAGGGTGAGTTGACTGCACAAATCACGGGAGTTGCTCACAATAGTGGTAGTGCCAGATTAGAATATGCTGAGATCAAAGGAAATTTTTACAGCCAGGATGGTACCTTATTGGCCACAGGTTTTGCCAGGACGATCTCAGAAGGGGAATCTTTTACTCTTGCTCCGGGAGAAATATGGGAGTTCACCATTTCCTACTCTTCTTTAGCAAGAGATGTTCACCCTTCCTTAAACATTCTTAGCTGGGACCTAGAGATGAAGAGTTTGGGAGCCAGGATAGTCGGTGAAGCTGAGAATAATGGAGATGTGCTACTTTCCTTTGCCGAGATTACTGGCACCTTTTATGATGCGGAGGAGAAGGAACTGGCTTCAGGGACAGTCACTACTACCAGATTAGGAGTGGGAGAGATTTGGGAGTATAGCATTTTTTATCCGGCAGCAAATTTTGCAGATGTGGATCAGGTCAAAGTCGAGGTGACTAATACCGACTATGAGCCAGAGCCAACCCAGAATGTGGATCACGCCACGGTCGAGGTGAGTGCGCTAAGAGGGTCCACTGTCATGCCTTGAGAAGCATATCAGAAGAATAACTTCTTTTCCTGCCCAGGAAATCCTTGATTTTCCCATTTTTTCTAATACAATACAGTTAGTAATAAAGGTTGCTTCTGGTTCTGTTTATTAGAGGTGTTGCCAGTTTGCAGTAGCTGGTTGCCTCATCTGGATGAAATAGCTCAAGTACATGAATAGAAGGGAACAAAGAAGTAGACTCCAGATATTGAGGGGAAAAACATCCCCCCTCAACGGCCTTCGGCCTGCTCCCCCCGTTTTCCTTGAGCTATTACCTGAGAAGATTTGCTTGATAACGATTCAGCGAAATTATTGAAATTCCGATACTTCAAAAATACCTTAAGTAAGATTTGTCAATAAAGAGGGATATTTTTCAAACCGTCGCCTTTACCTGAATCTCGGAAAACACATTGTGGCAAAGAAAAATTTTAGAGAATTGAAGCCGACCAAATTCTATTTGCACTTCGAGTAAAAAGAAAATGCATCCAGTAATCTTGCAGGTTTCCTCTTTTACCATCTACAGTTGGGGACTAATGATAGCTGTGGGCTTTGAGCTAGCTATCCTATACTTCTTCTTTTCAATAAAAAAAGAGCAGCTCCCCTTAAATTTCATACTGAACCTGATAATAGGAATAATTGTCTTTTCTATTGTAGGAGCACGAATCCTCCATGTTCTTATGCATCTTCCTTATTATATGCTCTATCCGTTGAGAATTATCCGCTTATGGGAAGGAGGGATGACTCTCCAGGGGGGGCTCATTTTCAGTATTTCTTTTTCTATTTATTACATCAAAACACATCATCTTCCCCTCGATAAAATAGCCGACTGTGCAGCCCCGGCCATCGCTTTTGGTTTTAGTGTAGGTAGAATCGGCTGTTTCCTAAATGGCTGTTGTTACGGTGTTCCCTCTAGTTTTGGTTTTGTTTTTCCCCGGGGCTCTCCGGCAGGAGAATTCTTCTCTGGTCAAACCCTTTTCCCTACACAGCTTATCTCCTCTCTTAATCTCCTCATAATGGGAATAGTTTTACATCTCCTTAGAAAGAAAAATATGGCTCGAGCTAAGCTCTTGCCTCTTTTCTTGATATTATACTCTGTCCATCGCTTTCTCATAGAGTTCCTACGAGGAGACACTTTCCCCGTAGCCTTTAACTTAACCTCATTCCAGATTATAAGCATTATCCTGGCTCTATTTTCCTTCATCTGGTGGAAAACTGGATTGAGATTTTCTTATTTTTTCTTAGCCAAAAAGAAAAAGACCTGAGAGATTTTACAGCCATTTGACAAAAACCTTGATTATATGCAGATTACTATCTCTCATTCTGTGCGGAGGTGGTGCATAATGAGTAATGGAGCCACAGGAGCAGCCGCTGGCGGTGCTGCCGCGGCAGCAGCAATTGCCAACGCCATCAAGGTCTCTGGCGCAATGGTCAGTTGCGCCATGGCAACTCAAGAGTGGTATCGAGCTCATCACAGCTCAAAAAATCTGGATTCCTGCTTACATTGTAAAAAATAACATACACCAGTCTATTTGAGGTACTTTGCTCATCAAAGTTTTCCAAAGGATATAAAGAGGTCTGGAACTCACCTCCATTAATATAATAGGAAAGAACGATGTCGATAATAAAAGAGAAAGTGGAAAAGGCGGCCGGATTCCTGGCCAAGCGTTGGGCTTGTGAAGCCGGATACCGCAGCGTACTCTCCATAGCTGTCCCCCTTATTTTGAGCACGGGAGCCTGGTCCATTCTACATTTTGTCGACCGCATGTTTCTCACCTGGTACTCCCCCGAAGCTATTGCGGCGGCCATGCCAGCCGGGATGCTCAATTTCACCATAATGAGTCTGTTTTTAGGAACTGCCGGTTACGTCACTACGTTCGTTGCCCAGTACCATGGGTCAGGTCAACATCAGAGAATCGGCCCGGTCCTATGGCAGGGAATATATATTGCTGTGGCCGGTGGCATACTTCATTTGTTTCTTATTCCTTTGGCTGGACCCATTTTCCGGTTTGTGGGACATGAGCCTCTTGTTCAGGAATATGAGATAGTCTACTTTCAGGTACTCTGTCTGGGAGCCACCCCGGCCATTGCTTCTTCTGCCATAGCAGGGTTTTTTAGCGGACGGGGTAAAGCCTGGCCGGTCATGTGGGTAAACGTTCTGGCAACTGCCCTGAACATCATCATGGACTACGCATTGATATTCGGAAAATGGGGACTACCGGAGCTCGGAATGAAAGGAGCAGCTATAGCAACGGTACTCTCGGCATGCTTTGCTTTCGCCATCTACCTTATCTTATTCTCGCGTTCTGGCCATGAGAGTCGTTACTATACACTGAGAGGCTGGATGTTTGAAAGACCCCTCTTTTTACGGCTCATGTATTTTGGGTTCCCCAGTGGGGTTCAGTTCTTTCTTGGAATGGCGGGGTTTACTGCCTTCATTCTCTTAGTAGGGCGCCTGGGCACTATGGAGCTTGCAGCTACCAACATCGCCTTCAATATCAACAACCTTGCCTTTATGCCTATGATAGGCTTTGGAATGGCAGTTTCAGTTCTTGTAGGACAGTACCTGGGAAAGGGTAAGCCTGATCTCGCCCAACGCAGTGTTTACTCCAGCTTTCATCTGACCTTTCTCTATATGGCCAGTGTGGCAGCTGCATATCTATTTGTTCCTAATATCTTTATCAATCCCTTTGCTTCTCAGGCAGATCCGGCAAGTTTCGCAGCCATTCGAAAGACTACCCTGATTCTCCTTCGTTTTGTTGCCATCTACTCCCTATTTGACGCCCTCAACATCGTCTTCGCTTCAGCAATCAAAGGGGCGGGTGATACCCGATTCGTCATGTTTATGATTGCAATTGTCTCATCCCTTGCTCTGGTCGTTCCCAGCTACATCGCTCTAGTGCTTCTGCAGGCCGGCATCTACACTGCTTGGACTATTGCTTCGGTCTATGTCAGTATACTGGGACTCGTTTTCCTGTTCCGCTTCCTGGGAGGCAAGTGGAAGTCTATGCGGGTAATCGAGCAGACTAACAACATTAAGGAATGAGGTGGTGACATTATCTCTTCGTATGGATGGCTAAAAAAGAAGATGTTCTGCTGTAAACATTATAGCAGGAGTTAAAGATGAGCCGCTTCGCCAACGAATCTATATGGGACCCAATGTAGATAAACTAAAGATAGTGAGGAGTGAACTGCAAGATAAAGCAGGAGCCGTTGCTGCAGCAACCTGGGCAATGTTGAATTTATCTAAAAAATAAGGAGAGTTTTATGATCGAAAAACTTGATGTTAAGACTTTAACACAAAAGAAATTGGCAAAGACGATAGACCATTCAGTTCTTAATCCTACAGTCACCGATGATGACTTAAGGGAGGGGTGTAAACTTGCGGATAAATATCACACAGCTACTGTATGTGTAAAACCATACCATGTAAAACGCGCCTCTGAACTTCTCCTAAACTCGGATGTGAAAGTTTGCATGGTAATTGGTTTCCCGCAGGGAGGGCATTTAGCAAAAATTAAAGCTTTAGAGGCAGAGCAAGCTATCGCCGATGGTGCAGAAGAGTTGGACATGGTTATAAACATTGGAGCCTTAAAATCAAAAAGATTTAGCTTTATAAGAGAGGACATAAAAGCAGTAGTAGATGTTGCCAGAAAACATAAAGACATTTTAGTTAAGGTAATTTTAGAAAATTGTTACTTAAGCGATGATGAAAAAATAACAGCTTGCAAACTAGCCGAAGAAGCAGGAGCAGATTATGTAAAGACCTCCACAGGATTTGGAACGGGGGGAGCTACCATTCATGATATAGAGCTAATGTATGAAACAGTAGGGCCAAGATTGGGAGTGAAAGCTGCTGGAGGAGTCAGGAGCCTTGAGGCAATATTGGATGCCATAAGGGCAGGTGCTACCAGGATAGGAGCAACAGCAACAGAGAAGATAATAGAAAGCTGGATAGAATTCCAGGCGAAAACGAGTTAATTTTAGGAGGCTAGGATGTCCAAAGAAATAAGGACAGGCATTATAGGAAGTGGATTTGTAGGTTTGATTCACATAGAGGCTTTGAGAAGACTGGGGTATGTGGATGTTGCTGCTCTGGCAGAAATAGACGAAGACCGAGCAAAGCAAAAGGCTGATCAGTTAGGCATACCCAAGGCCTATGGGGATTGGAGAGATCTCATTGAGGATGAAGAAATTGAGGCTGTTCACATTTGTACCGCCAATTTTCTCCACTTTGAAATGGCTAAGAAAGCCTTATTAGCTAAAAAACATGTTATCTGCGAGAAACCCTTAGGGATGAATTCCAAGGAGACAAGTACTCTTATAAATCTTGCTAAAAAGAAAGAATGTATAAATGCTGTAGGTTTCAATGTTCGTTTCTATCCCTTAGTTCAGCATATGCGCACTATGATTCAACGAGGAGAGTTAGGTGATATCTTCACTGTTAGAGGCTCATATTTGCAGGACTGGCTCTTCTACGATACAGATTACAACTGGAGGGTTGATCCCGAATTAAGTGGTCCTTCCAGGGCAATAGCTGACATAGGCTCACATCTTTTAGATTTAATCCAATTTGTAACAACACTAAAGATAACAGAGGTATTTAGTGATTTTGGAACTATGCATCCTATCCGAAAGAAGCCTCTTGAGGTCAGGGAGACCTATACAAAAGAGAAAATTGAAGCCCTAGAATATGAAGAAAAGAGAATAGGAACTGAGGATTATGCCTCTGTCCTTCTTGGATTTAATAGTAACAACACAAAGGGGCTTATCACTGTTTCTCAGGTTGATGCAGGAAGAAAAAACCAGATATTCTTAGAGATTTCTGGATCAAAAAAGACGGTCTGCTGGAATTCTGAGACTCCTAATGAATTGTGGATAGGCTATAGAGATAAACCCAACCAGCTTCTTTTGAAAGATCCGAACTTGATATTCCCAGAGACAGCAGAGTTCGCAAATTACCCCGGTGGGCATAATGAGGGTTTTCCGGATACCTTCAAGCAGCTCTTTAGAAAGGTATATGAGTGCGTTAAGGGGAATTATAAAAGAGAAGAGCCTCAATTTCCCACTTTTACGGATGGACATAAAGAGGTTGTTCTGTGTGAGGGTATATTAAGAAGCTCACAAGAGAAGCAATGGATTAAGATAGAATATTAAAGGAGAAAAAATGAAGTTAGGATTTTTAACAGCTTGTTTTCCCAATCTTGAGCTTGAGGATTTAGTAAGGTGGGGATCTAAAGAGGGATTTCAGATGGTAGAGGTGGCTTGTTGGCCACGGGGAGAGGTAGAAAGAAAGTATGCAGGAGTCTCTCACATAGATGTAGAGAATTTAAATGAGGAAAAAGCAGCAGAGATACGGGAAACTTTAGCTTCTCACAAGATGGCAATCTCATCCTTAGCATATTATCCTAACAATCTTGATCCTGACTTACAAGCCCGTGAACACTGTCATGCCCATTTAAAGAAAGTAATAGAGGCTGCTTCAAAATTAAATATAGACATTGTAGGTACCTTTGTAGGAAGAGATCCTTATAAGACGGTTGAAGAGAACCTTAGGTCCTTTCAAAAAGTATTCCCTGACATTGTAAAATTTTCCGAGGATCATAACGTGCGCTTAGCCATTGAAAATTGTCCTATGGGAGTGGAACATGGAGGAAAAGCAAGTTGGCCTACAGGAACTAACCTTGCCTATTCTCCTGATATCTGGACTCGTATGTTCGATGTAATTCCTTCCAGGTATTTTGGGTTAAATTTTGATCCTTCCCATCTAATCTGGCAGGGAATTGATTATGTGAAAGCTGTTAAGGATTTTAAGGATAAAATATTTCATATGCACGCTAAGGACACCAAGATTGACAAAGATGTACTTTCCCGGGTGGGAATTTTTGGCACTGGCTGGTGGATAAATAAACTGCCCGGCCTGGGGGATGTTAATTGGAGTAGATGCATCTCAACCTTATATGAGGTGGGCTATGATTATGTCATCAGTATAGAGCATGAGGACGAAGCTTGGGAAGGAGAAGAGGGAAAAATAAAACGAGGTCTTCTTCTGGTCAGGGATATACTCAACCCTTACATTAGATGAAGAAGGAGCAAACCGATGAGGAATAAAGGTGCAGGTGTTGGTATGATTGGATTTGATCATTGGTATTGGTCCTGCTTTATTTGTGAATGATTTTCCTAAGCATCTACTGGAGAAAAATATTGGCCCATTGCAATCTATTATTCTCTGCGCGTTTTTGGTCCTCAATGCAAGCCCCATTTGAGCAATGCTGGCTGGTTTGTCGATCCACAAAAGGTAGCTGGAGGCGCATTCATAGATCATGCTTGCTATATGCTAGGAGCTCTTCCTGAGTACCTGAATTCTGAAGTAGAAACTGTATATGGACAGATGGGAAGATTTATCCATAAGGGCTGGAAAGTAGAGGATTTAAGACGTATTTGGAGACTATACCTGTTCCTCCCCCTGGACTTGACTCCTTTAAACCTGCAGTAGATGAATTCTTGGAATGTCTCATAGAAGACAAAAAGCCGCTTCAAGCACCATAGGCAGCAAGAGTGAATCTGGAGGTGTGCTTAGCTGCTTATGCGTCATTCGCAGTTAAAAGAAGTGTTAGCCTGCCACTAGAGGAAGATGTGGATGTGAGTGGTATTCTCCCTGCTTTGTAATTTCCTACATAGGATTTCTCAGTTTGAAAATTTATAGTAAAAAGGAGAAAGTAGATGTCTAACAAAACAGGGGGTATCCCTTTGGTTCCTTATAGGGAAAGATGGGAGGAGGGTAAACTGGACTATGGAGTCGGAGTTATTGGGATAGGAGCAATAGTTAGCTGGGCCCACCTTCCCACTTATGAGATGACTGGTCTGAACATAGTAGCAGCTGCGGATGTTGATGAAAAGGCTCGAGAGGTTGCCAAGAAAAGGTGGGGTATTAAGAAGGTATTTAAAGATTATAGAGAGCTTTTAGAACTGGAGGAAGTAGATCTGATAGATGTTGCAATTCCTCACAGAACGGATAAGAATATGGAAGACCGGGTTCAAGTAACAAAAGATGCAGCAGATGCGGGAAAGCATATTCTCATGCATAAACCCTTGGCCAGAACTTACCAGAGAGCAAAGGAGATGGTGGATATTGCAAGACAGAAAGGGATAAAGTTCGCTATCAACCAGAACAGCAGATGGGGGCCAGCTCATTTTGCAACAAGAAACCTAATTAGGGAAGGGTTCATTGGCAAACCTCAGGTGGTTATGATAGAAAATATATCTCCGGGAGGATGGAACTCCGAATCAATGGATGAACCTACCTTCAGAATGCTAGAGTGGTCTATACATCACTACGATATAATGCGCTGGTGGTTAGGGAAAACCCCTGTACGATTATATACTACTCTAAACAACCATACTAATTTCACTATCTTGAAATTTGATGAGAATATCCAGGCTTCTCTTGCAGAGATTACTCTACTTCAGGGAGGAGCAAACGAGCACAAGTATGAGTTTAGAGTTGAAGGAACAGAGGGGGTCATTAAGGGCCGTCAAGGCTGGCATTCTTTCATGAAGATGCCCCCGGATAAATTGGAGGTTTACTCCTCTCATTCTCCTCGTCAAGTTGAGTGGTTACAGGTTAGGCTTCCTGCTAATCCTATTGGGTTAGGGGGGCACCTCTATGGCGGATCTCGATACGACATCTCTTATCCCTATGCAGGTTTTCTGGGCTCTATGGCTGACCTTATGCAATCCATCGAACAAGATAGAGAACCTATATGTAACGGTGAGGATAACCTTAAGACTATGCAGGTAATGCTAGCCGCATACAAATCAGCAAAGGAAGGAAGGGAGGTAGAAATATCGGAAATTAAATAAATTGTCCTGACATAAATAAAGAAGTAATTTCAAGAAAAGAGATACTAATTGTAAGGAGGAGAAAAATGTTAGGTGTAGTCACTCACAGTTTTAGAGCAACTTGTGGTATTTATGACATGCAGGGTAAGAATCCAAACCCATTGGGACCAATTGAGCTTATGCATAAGCTCAAAGCAATGGGATCACAGGGAATAATGTTCATTAGTACCGAAGGACATATTCCCAATCTTGACGAAGGTTTGCTGGGAGAAGTTGGTGAAGAAGCCAAAAGTTTAGGGATGTATCTTGAGGGAGGTTCAAGTGGCACTGAGCCTGTTGAGACGGAAAGACAACTTAGGGCAACTGCTATTATGGGTGGGAAGATCCTGAAAACATCTGTTGGATGGCTACTGCATCCCGACATAATCTCTAATACCGATGAATGGAATACTTTTAAGAAGGAAACGCGAACAAATCTTAAAGTTTTAGCTAAAATGGCAAGGTACTGGGATATCAAGATAGGACTTGAGAATCATTTTGATGTTACCTACCAGGAACTTGCCCAGTTTGTGGATGAGGTAGGCAGCGAGTACATTGGTGTAACGCTTGATACTGCTAATGCTTTTGGGATTGTGCAGGACCCTGTAGAGACAGCAAGGGCCCTTGCCCCCTATATAATTGCTACCCATTTTAAAGACTGGCAGCTTTATGAAACCCGTAATGGGTATACTATGAGGCAGGATGTTCTTGGCCAAGGTGAGGTGGATCTTAAAACTATAGTTCCCATCATTCAAGCAGCGAATCCTGATGTAAACTATAGCATAGAGCTTGATCACCATAGGAACTTTGAGATGAAAGTCCTAGATCCTGCTTATTGGAATAGTTTTGAAAAAAGAGACCCCAATGATCTAGTGAAGATGCTTAACATTACAAGGAAAGCCAACCGCCCTATAGAAAAACTTAAGGATGTTCCATATCTAAAAGGAGCTTCCATAGAGGAGCTCATGGAACATGAGACTAAAATCCTCCAGAAGAGCATGGACTACTGTGTGAAAGAACTGGGGTTTGAAATAGGCAAGGAAAATAAGTAAAACGAAGTACAAGACTACGTTAGGGAAAACTACATTCAGAGTTTCAGCCTACGGGAATGCTATACAATGCAAGGTTGTTTGAAGAAGCAGGTCTTGGCTCACCTCCCAGCACCTGGTCGGAGTGGCGAGTTGCTGCTAAAAGGCTTACCAAATAGAATGCTGCAGGAGAAAAAATCCAGGCAGGACTTGGATACAATCTGAATGTTGCCTGGGCGGAACATACCCTTCATGGGTGCATTATCTCTCTTAATGATTCCCTTTTTTTATAGGTATGCTTCCTCTTGCTTTTCTTATGCGAATCTTTCCTGCATATACCTACTTATTTGGCAAAAAAGAAGCTTAACCCATGTAATGATGGCGGGCGCAGTTATTGCTGTGCTTCCTATAATAGGACTTTTTTTGTATTGCAAAACAAAATGGTTAAAGGCATAAGTTTGACTGGATTAAAGTTCTAATCCTTCTGTAGCAAGTAGGGGGAGGCAAGTCGCTTTCACTGAAACAATTGATAATAAATTGATGAATTTAAGATCGCGTCCAGCAAAAAGGATAGAAATTTGAATAGAAAATTAGTCCATATAGTCATCATTGCAATGTTCTTTGTCTCCGCTCTTCATCTTATGGCTCTTCATAGGACATTATATAGCATTGGACTCAGCTACGGACTGACCGGTTCTGAGAAAGGAAATCTTATTTCAGCCCAGATGATAGGGTCTATCTTGGCTGCTCTACTGGGAGGACGTATTTCAGACATATGGGGAAGGAAAAAACTTGCCCTGTTGGGTCTTTCTTTTTCAACTTTGGGAACATTAATGATGAGTCGTACCCCCGCTTTCGAGCCTCTCTTAGCTTATCAAATTAGTATTTTCTGCATTTTTCTGGTGGGATCTGGAATGGGAATTATTCTCAGTATATCTAATGCCCTTATGTTTGACCTTCATCCTCAAAGACGAGTTTTTTATGTAAATCTAGGACATAGTTGCTTTGCGGGAGGAGCAATTGCAGGCCCTTTCATTGCAAACTTTCTTATCCAGTTCTCAGATTGGCCTTTAGTTTATTTGGTCAACGGGATCTTAACAGGCACTATTTTTCTTTGCCTCCTTTTAAGTACCTTTCCTAAAGAAGAGCATATACTGAAAACTAGTGTCAGAGTGTTCAAAGGAACGCTCAAGAAGCAAGCAGTTATTTGGTTAAGTATATGCATTGCTTTGTATGCTGGATCTCAAGGAGGATTTACCAGTTGGATTGTCGAGTATTTGAGTACAAATAGCCTGCTTACTCTCTCAGAGAGGGGTTCAGGCTTTTTTCTTTCCTATTTTTGGATTGCTGTGTTCATAGGTCGACTTAATTACGGATGGATTGTTGAGAGAAGTTCTCCCTTCTTTGTTCTACTATTGTCCTGCTTAGTAGGTGCAGGGTCCATCTTATTGTTAACTAAAACTGCTCACCCTCTAAGCTACCTGGTTTTCATCTGTCTGTACGGACTGTCTTTATCCGGTATGCTTGGGACATTGTTCTCGTTGATTGGGCAATATTTTCCTCACTCCTCCGGTACGATAGCCGGGATGATGATGGCTATTTCTGGCGCAGGAGGAGCCATTCTTCCAAATCTTATTGGCAGAGTGACTGATGTTCAAGGATGGGGAATTAGCGCAGGTATCAGATTCTGTGCTCTTTATTTGCTTGCAATTGCAGTGATAATTTCTTTGCTCGCCCTACTAGAGAAAAATTCCCCTTTATTCACTCGACGGAATGGTTGATTCTTTGAACCATCTTCCTACTCCTAATTCCTATATGAGCAACAAGCTGTTTTCCAGGGGAGGGTCCAATTGTATTACTTCATCTCACCTGCCTTGAATAAGGTCCAGGGCTGAGTTGGCCTATCCTTCAGGTAACCATCCAGATGACTGTACTGGATATGTTCTGCCAGGAACTTCTCTGCATCAAAGGGCATACCACTGGAGCTACCCCAGCGGGCCCAGAAGCTAAGAACCTTGGCCATGTTGCTATCCATCACCTTACCATCCACGGCTCCTGCCGGGCGATAGGGCAATCTCGCACCCCAGTACTCGAAGGCATCCAGTTCGTAATGGCCTTCCACGGTACGCGAACAAGGATTATTCTCCTTCTGTAGATATACGTCATAATGGTCAGATAGGACTTCTTGCGCCACTTCGATATCAATATCTCACCGTAGTGCTCCTGCATCAGTTGGGTCAGACGCACTCGACGAGCTCCTGAAGGCATTCTGATGTCGAGATAACCTGTATCGCTGCACTCCAAATTGCGGATCCTGGGGTCCACTGGAGCGTTGTAGCCGATGAAGTAACCATCTATCTTGCGCTCGACGTTCTGGTACTTGAGTCCAAGCTCCAGGCGCATGATTTCTCCCGTATAGGCATCAGCCAGCAGCCAACTGTTGGCATAGCCCCCATTATTCTCTTTCTCCATCATGTTGATAAACTCGTCCAGGTCATCGGCATACTGCATGGCCTTGCGTACCCGCAAAAATTCCGGCGTTTCGTCAGGTTCGTATTCCCCGAAGCCGCCAATAGTGGTCTCGGTGCCCATAATGCCCGCCTCGCTGACAAAGAAATCGGACATGCTATGAATATAACCCGGCATACTTTGCATCAAGATACGGTGACCATCGCTAGGCTCCAGATCCAGAATCAGGTTCAGGAACTGTCCCTGCTCATATACATTCCAACTGTTGTGAGCCATAACCACCCTCCCATCTCTGGTAGCCGAGCCGGTGGCAATAAATGCGCTGCAATGGTCCTTATCAGTTTGACTACGGCTGGCGAATTTCCCGGCCTTCTGGTTGGGCCACCAATAGTCGACTAACTCAAAGTAGCCATTCCAGGCCAAAACCTCCTGCCAGGTAATGTCTACGCCAGCCATCTGGGCCCCTTCCGCAATACCCTTCATCTCCTCCAAAAACTCGCTATCTATTTTTGGCAGAAAGAGCTCCTGGCCCGCCTCAACAAAAAAAATCCCATTTCTTACCAATATCCCAGTAGGTAAGGTATTTCATACTCTCTATAATCTCCTCAAGTTCCGGGGCAACCAGGTATCCATGCTGGAAACCTCTCTCATAGGGTGCGCCCTCAATGTGAACGTATATCCAGCCATTTTTATCAAAGCGATAACCATTCCCGTAAGAAGCGGTCTCAATAACCCCTTCCTTGCTGACAGTTTGCATCTCTGCTGAACATATACCCACAGCCAAACCGAGTACCAGAACACTGATTACTGCCACCTTTAAGAAACTTTTCTTCTCCATTTTCTCACTCCCCTTTTTTTGTATTATTAGCGAACCTATATACTACTTATGTTTACTCTTTGATTAATTTTATTTCGGAATTATACCTTTGGCAAAGGATTTTTCCGTCTTATTACTCTAAGTTTCTCTGCATCTACCTGGATAAATAAGAATAACGCCTTTTCTGGTTTAAGAGGATAGAGAGAGATAGGTTTAAGACGTTTTTTCTTGATTTCCTTCTCTTTCAATTTTTCACCTACTGTTTTATTGATGGTCTACAGGATCACCCTGTTGCTATAAATATCTACTTAGTATATAATATAAAAGCCAGCATCTATTGACAAAGTTTTCAGCTATACTATAATATGCTAGTCGTAAGTTCAATTTTTGAAGATACGAAAATGGCTTAAGGATAATCAAATACAAACAGTTAGTTGACAAAGGAATCGTTTTTTCGTACACTGACACTTGCCTTAAATTGAGAGTTTTGTCAATGACCCTTGACTTCTCTAGAACAACTTTTCTTAAGCTAAAGGCCAAAAAGCTAGGCGATGTGGTTCTCACCAAGACAATCTTCGAGCACGTCATTGTGGAAAGGGAGAGAGAACACATTATATATAATGAGCAGCTTTTTAGAGAAACTCTCCGGAATCCCGATAATATTAAAGAAAGTAACGAAGACTGCAATCTCTATTTTTATAGTAAAAAGACTCAAAGATACTACCTGAAGCCAGATACTACAGTGGATGTAAGTAAGTTTCGCTATTTTACTGTTCTTGTGGACAGAAACCGTCGATTTATTATTACTATGTACCCCTGTCCAAGAATACAAGGAGGCAACCAAGTATGGCCAACCAAGACCCAAAGCTGAACTACGATAACGAGGCGCATGTTTTATATGTTTCGTTTGGGACCGGCGAACCTTCTTATTGTGACCCTATAAATGATTTCTTGCTTCTTGAGTTGGGAATGTTTACTAACCAACCTACCGGTTTTAGGGTCATCCAGCCACGAAAGAGGGATATTGAAGAAACAGTTCTTAAAATACAAGAAACCATTCATCAGAGGATAAAAGAAGAAACACAGCAAAGAAAAGAATTTATAAGGAAAGCACTGACACTAGTACAAAGAAGCAAGGATTTAGTAGCCGCTTAGAACACTTGTGCTAGAAGCTGTCTTTTCATAATATCCAACCTGTTCAAAGCTCCATTTCCTTCTGTTCCCCCTTCTGTCCATATCTTTCCGCTTTCCTAAACGTAGCGTCTATCCCTCTGGCTCTTACAGGGTGATCCATCTTCTTTCCTTCCAGTAATTCCTTGATAGTCAGTATCTGTATCTTGGGATAATTATGACCCAAAGGTGACTTGTAATATCCTGATGATACAGCTTCCGTTTTCATGGGTTTTGTCGGCTCTCTGAGAGTGATAAACACCCCTATCTGAGCTTCTTCCCTCTTTACTACACCCCGGAGATCTCTTATATTACTTATGTTCATATGCCCACTTTTTACCTGGATAATAACCTCTTTTGTCTCTTTCTTTTTGAGGTCATCATGGGAATAGATATAGCCATCTATTCCCTTATCGGGTCCCTTCTTCTGCTCCGACTTGGCAGGTCTTGCTCCTACCAATCCCAAAGCCCACCATTGAAATTGATACCGATCTTGATTCGCAAGCTCTTTTGCCCCTGCCAAATCCACAGGCTCACCAATTACGTCATATTCTACCTCATTACCAAAAGTATCTTCTAGTCTATGTTTCATTAAAGATATAGCTAGGTGAGTTATATCTATACCTATCCACTTTCTCTTTAACTTTTCCGCTACTGTTATAGTCGTTCCACAACCACAGAAGGGGTCTAAAACTATATCTCCTTCACTGCTACTTGCCTTTATTATTCTCTCAAGAAGTGCTTCCGGTTCGAATCAACATACCGGTTCAGTTATCTGAGGCGACTCACTCTAAATTTAGCACAGCAACGAATCCCGTCAAGCGCTGGCGTTGAGCCCAGATACTCTAGAATCAGATTACAGCATAGTGCTTACTTATCGCAATTAATCGCCTTGCTTTGACAAATAGCGACTTTTACCGTATAAAAAGAAAAATAGCAAGAGCTGCACAAGATAGAATAATGAGACTATGGCAGGAGTAAGATATGAAAAACAAAAAGTGGCTTTGGTCGTTGCTAACTATGGCTCTGGGTGTCTCTCTGGCAGTGCTGTTATCGTCTGCCTGTCAGAAAAAGCCTGCCCAGGCTTCTACTAAGACTACTATTGCCATCATGACCACTGCTGATTTGCAGAGTTGCATAACCCCCTATACAGTTGACGATGACGGCAAACAACTTACAGTAGGCGGACTGGAGCGAATCGCTTCAGCGGCCAGAAAAATCCGTAGCCAAGTAGACGACGCTCTATTGCTTTCATCGGGTGATGATCTGATCCCCCCTCTCTTTTCCATATTCCATGGCGAGCCAGAGATGCGCGGCATGAGTCTTGCCGGCTACGACATTGTTACAGCGGGAAACCACGAGTTCGACCTCGGAGCCGAGACCTATAAAGATGCCCTCAATTTTGCCACTTTCCCGGTGGTCTCGGCCAATTTAATTATTGATGACCAGGAGCTGCGAGACCGAATACTGCCCTACATTATCAAAAAGACGCCACACATCAAGATTGGTGTTTTCGGGATGATGACCCCTGACTTCCTTAAAGTATGCAGCCCCGGCGATGGCACTACCGTAAATCAGGATATCATATCAATGGCTCAAAAAGCCGTGGATAGCCTGCTCAAGGAAAAATGTGACCTCATAATTGCTCTCACCCACATTGGAATTGAACTGGATCGTCAGTTGGCAAAGAAAATAGCCGGGATAGATATCATTGTTGGTGGTCACGATCACCAATATTTCTATGAGACCTGTGGCAATACAATAATAGTGCAAGATGGTGCCAGGGGTGAGTATCTGGGTGTCCTCCGCTTCACCTTCACTGATGGTGAAATTGTGAATCCTACCTGGGAGAAGATTTTACTCGATTCAACAGTAGGGTACGAGCCTAAAATCCGCCATCTCATCGCGCCCTATATGGCGAAATATAAAGATCGCCTGGGACAGATTATTGGTAAATCTTCCCTTGATCTTGATGCCCGTAAAGATGTAGTGCGCATGCATGAGTCAAATCTGGGTAATTTCATAGCAGATTCCTGGCTGGCCTGGTTCACCCATGCGGACATTGCTTTGGTTAACAGCGGAGCAATTCGGGGCGACAAGGTATACCCTGCTGGACCAATATCCTATCTTACGGTAAACGAGATTATCCCCTTCAGGAACGAGGTGGTGAGCGTCGAAATGAATGGGACTGACCTGAAACAACTCCTGGAGATTTCAGCCTCCGCCTTGAGGGTTCAAGGTGACGAATGTCCGGATAACAGTAGAGCGGGTTCAGGCGGATTTTTTCAGATGGCTGGCCTCAGGATAACCATTGACCTCAGTAAGCCATCCTTCTGTGCGGTATATTTGAAAAGAGGCATCTCTAAACTGATCAATCCTGGTTCCAGGATCATTAAGGCTGAAGTCTATCTAAGTGGCTCTTGGACTCCACTGGACCCCTCAGCAACCTATACAGTGTTGGTAAATAAGTGGACTGCCAGCGGAGGTGACGGTTACTATGTTCTTCTCAGAGAGGATATACCTAAAGAGAACACCACTATGTTCAGTACTGATATTCTGGCTGGCTATATTCAGCGCCATACCCCGATTTCACCACGGATTGAGGGAAGAATAGGCTTCCTAGATAAATAAAAAACCCCGGGGAGTCTTGTTAAAAAAGTGTGCAGTATCATGATAGCCAGAAGAAAAAAAGTTTTGACACTTACGGAGTTTGACGGTAGAAAGGAATAAAATAGAGAAAAGGAGTCGAACAGATGAGGAAAATCGTGAGTATTAGTGCAGGAATGGTGGTTTTAGGCCTGTTTTTCCTGATTGGCACCGCCCAGGGAGCCGATCAGGAAACACTCATCAAAAAAATTAGGGATAACTACCAGGAACTCACTACTTTCCAAGCAGATATATACATCCAGAGAACCGAAAAAGGAAAGGAACTACAGGGAGAAGGGAAGATATGGGCCAAAGAAGGTAAGTTTCGAATGGAAATAGAGGCAATTGCTTCTGGCTCCGGAGAAAAAGGAGCAGCAGAGAAGGACACAATAGTCTTTGACGGAAAAGTTTTCTGGATTTATTCGGAGGCCACCAATGAGCTGATTGCCATAGACCTCACCAAATCGGCTGACCTTCCAGGCTTAGCAAGGGCACAACTACAGGAGATTGTAAATAAATTGGAGGGAGTTGTTTTGAATTTCTTCTCTCCTCAATTCTCGCCTGAAAAAGAAATGGAGATCAGCGAGAATGAGTGGAAAGGAAAGAGCTTCTATGTTCTAAAAGACGGGCAGACAGAAACCTGGGCAAATAAGGAAGACTACTTCATTTACCGGGTAATAACCTATGATGAGGCAGAAAATGTTACCTCTGATGTCGAACTTACGGTAATTAATCTTAATGAAAAGATCTCTGACGAACTATTTACTTTCCAGGTCCCCGAGGGCGTGCAACCCCTGGACATGGTGGAAATGATGAAGACCATGTTTGAGGCATTCGAGGAGCAGAAATCAGATTAGCCAATCATGGCAGCCTAGCCCAATAATGAGAGCAAAGGCAACTGCCTGGCTTTTACCTTTGCTCTCGTCTTTACCGACCTCAGTCTACCAAACTACTTCATGAAAAAGAATCAAGTGATCAGGAAGCGAGGCGAGAGACCTTCTTTTACCGGTTTCAGCGCTGAACCTCCAAAGTCGGGTGAATTCCCTGCTAAGACCTATAAACCACTTTTCAACGAACCTCGAAAATCTTTGGCCTGTCTGGCCAACCTTGAGGCCAATGATGGATCTATATGACCTCCTTTCACCAGATTCTTCAGTGCTTGGTCCATCGTCTGCATCCCGAACTTGGCTCCCGTTTCCATAACTAAATAAAGTTGATGAATCTCGGCATTGCGAATTAAATTGCGTACTGCTGGAGTAGCAACCAAAATCTCTACTGCAGGTATCCTTCCCTCGCCGTATTTTCGCGGAAGAAGATTTTGAGCCACTACTGCCTCCAAGGACAGAGAAAGTTGCAGCCTTATCTGAGATTGTTGAAGAGGAGGAAATACATCCACAATTCTATCAATAGCCTGAGCAGCATCGCGAGTATGTAAGGTAGCCAGGACCAGATGACCTGCCTCAGCTGCTGTGATGGTAGCAGCAATGGTTTCTAGGTCTCTCATTTCCCCCACTAAAATAACATCAGGGTCTTGATGTAAAGCGTATTTCAGTGAATCAGTGAAAGACAGGGTATCGGTTCCCACCTCTCTTTGCTCAATAGCGCTCTTTCTATCAGAATGAAGATATTCAATAGGGTCCTCAATAGTTATGACATGGACCGCTTTTTCATTATTAATTATATCCAGCATAGCTGATAGAGTTGTCGATTTTCCACATCCCGTTGGCCCGGTGACCAGTATCAATCCCTTTTCTCGAAGAGCCAATTCTTTGAGGATTGGAGGAAGATGGAGTTCGGTCAAAGAAAGTACCGAAGAAGGAAGCTGTCTAATAGCGGTGGCTACTGATCCTCTCTGGAGATGGACATTTATTCTGAAACGCCCTATTTCGGGAACGCTCAAAGAAAAGTCCAGATCATGTGTCTGCTCAAATCTCTTTTGCTGCTCCTTATTCATTAAAGAGTGAACAAGGAGCTTAGACTCCTCAGCATTTACCTTCTTTTTTTTTGCCGATGCCAGGCGTCCGTCTATTCGAAATAGTATCGGACTTCCCGCTATGATGTGTAAATCAGAAGCCTTTCTTTTCCTCATTTCCGCCAACAGCGAATATATATCCATCACTTTGCTTTGCCTCCCCTCAATTATGCTGATATAAGTATACTTGTCTATTTTAACTAAAAAACGGCCGGTGTCAAAAAGGGAGGTGGCAGGACTCGGGTATGAATCATCCCAAAATTTGACAAAATGCTACGAACTTGCTATTATACTTGCACCTGACGTAAGCGGGGTCGCTCACACGGGAAATAAGAGAAAGGAGATTATCAGAACCATGGGAATAACAGTAGCCGATATCATACTAAAATATCTGGAAGCTGAGAAAGTAGAGTATATATTCGGTGTTCCGGGTACCAGTCTGGTGCCATTATTTGCCGCCTGTAATCGTAACCATAACATCAAACCAATTCTTGCCAAACACGAGCAAGGTGCAGCCTTTATGGCTGATGGTTATGCCAGAGTTAAAGGATCTTTAGGGGTATGCTTTGGGACTTCAGGGCCAGGGGCTACTAACCTTGTCACTGGAGTGGCTAATGCCTTTGTAGATAATGTTCCTATATTAGTTCTCACCGGTCAAGTCTCTACTTCGGCATACGGTAAGGGAACTTTCCAAGATTCAACCAAGGAAGGAATCGATTCTGTCTCCATGTTCGATCCCATCACCAAGCAAAGCTCAATGATAATTTCCAAGTACAAAGCAATGGATCAATTACGGGAAGCGTTAAGAGTCGCTCTTACCGGAAAGAAAGGGCCAGTGCACCTTAGTCTGCCCAAAGATATCATGTCAGAAGAACTCGAGGTTGATCTTCCATCACCTTCAACCCATAGACACCCTGCCGAGTACTTTGACCGCCGTTTGGTGATAGAGGCAGCCCAAGAGCTAGGAGGTGCTAGTTGGCCGGTAATACTAATAGGCAGTGGCAGCATAACTTCCGGGGCTTGCGAAGAGATCCGGGAACTGGCTGAGATGTTGAGTATTCCAGTAGCTACAACACCCAAAGCAAAAGGTGCTTTCCCTGAGGACCATCCTTTATCCCTGGGAGTACTCGGTCTTTCTGGTTCACCTCTGGCTGAAAAGTACATTAAATCAAATCAAACTGACCTGCTATTAGTCATTGGAGCCAGTCTCAACCAAATCACCACTATGTCCTGGGATCCTCGACTGGCACCTTCAAAATGTCTCATTCATATCAATATTGACCCCACCGAAATTGGCAAGAACTACCGAGCTGATATCCCACTGATTGGCGATGCCCGCACAATTGTTGATGAAATTTCCTTCCGTGTTTTACGGCATCTCATTGAACAAAAGAAAAAAGGGAAAGACCGGGAAAAGAAGATTGCCGGACTTCGGCGAGAGATAGGAATGTATCTTGAACCTGAAAAGATAAAATCTGATTCGATACCGGTTAAGCCACAACGTATGGTCAAAGAACTAGAGGAGGCCTTGCCGCAAGATGCCATTCTCTTTGTGGATACAGGGAATCATATCTGTTGGGCCATCCACTATATGAAATTTCGCAGACCGGATGCCTTCATCTCTGCCTTTGGAATGCTAACTATGGGGTACGCATCAGCCGCAGCCATAGGAGGAAAACTGGCTGCCGGAGATCGTCCGGTAGTAGCCCTGGTGGGAGATGGATGCTTTCTGATGAACGGAATGGAGGTTGCTACGGCAGTAAGCCATGATATCCCGGTTGTCTGGGTGGTGCAGAATAATGCAAAACTTGGCCTGGTTGATGAACTCCAAAAATTCTCCTTGGGCAACAATACCGTAGTTACAACTTTTAAGAGGGTTGACTTGGCCAAAGTGGCAGAAGGCTTGGGTGCTGTAGGATATCGGATTGAGAAACCTAATGAACTCAAGCAACTTTTGCCAAAGGCTATCGCGTCGGGAAAGCCAACTGTTATTGATTGCCTCATAGATCCAGATGAGGTTCCGCCTCTTATTCCTTTCGTAAAGGGCTTGAAGGATTTCTCTCATCGCCTGGATATGATGTAGAATAAAGATTCGCTTTTATGAGTGCGGCTAGACTACCTTTAGCACTACCAGAGTAAAATCATCAAATTGAGGTTGACCTTCTGTAAACTGCTCCACTTCTTTCTTTATTAATTCAACCAACTGAGTGGCTTGAAGATAAGGCTTATCATGAAATATCTTAATGAGTCTTTCCATCCCGAACTGTTGGTTATTATTGTCAATAGCTTCCACGACACCATCGGTATAGAAAACTACCACATCACCTTTCCTGAGAATAATTTCTTTCTCCTGAAACCTGGCCTCTGCAAAAGCACCCAGAGCTATGCCCTCTATTCGCAGTTCCTCACATTCACCCGTGCTTGAATGAAAAAGAAGGGGCGGATTGTGACCGGCATTGGAAAGTCTTAAGTTCTTGCCAGCAATATCCAAAATAGCATAGAAAGCAGTTACGAACATTCCCTCCCGTGCATCCCCACTAATTAATCGGTTGGTTTTTTCCATAACTGTCTTTGCTTCCAGGTTCCCAATTGCCTCAGCCCGTAGAAAACTTCGAGAAAGGGCCATGAATAAAGCTGCCGGTAGTCCCTTCCCCGCAACATCAGCGATAACGAAACCAATTTTACCCTCGCTAACATCAATAAAATCATAGAAGTCACCACCCACTTCCGTAGCTGGAACACTCATTGCTCCAATCTCATAGCCCTTAACCTGAGGAGGATTCTCAGGAAGAAGACTTGTCTGGAGCTGATGGGCGATCTCCAACTCCTTTTTCATTCTTTCCTTCTCCGCTACCTCCTGGTAGAGCTTAGCGTTTTCAATAGCTATCGCTGCATGTACGGCAAAAGAAACAAGCAGATGTTCATCCTCCTTTCTGAAAACAACGTCCTTTCTTTTATTGCAAACCTGGATAACCCCGATAACCTTATCCTTCACCAGTAATGGCACCGAGAGAACCGACTTAACCTCAAACCGGCAATTCTCATAAATACGATTTAAGCGTTCTTTGCTATCAACACTATTGACCAGTAGTGATTTCTTATCTTTAGCTACCCTGCCAGCAATACCTTTTCCGGGTTCCAACCACACTTTCTGTGGCTTGACGATTCTCACAGAATCTGTTGATGATAAGCCCTGGGAGTGGGGGATTTTGTCCTCTGATTTTGCCATTGTAGCAAGAAATAGCCTGCTACTCTGCTCATCCGCTAAAAGGAGGAAACCTACTCTGGCCTCCAGCACCTCTACCGTTGTATTTATACAAAAATCCAACACCACATTAATATCAAGGGTGGAACTTACCTGGACCCCCAACCGATATAATTTCTCCATTTCATAAACTTTGCGTTCCAACTCCGCATAGTATCTGTCTCTCTCCCAACTGGTCCTTTTCTCCTTTATCAGGTTAACTATGATTAGGGCAAAGATAGCAACTCCTATTGAGTTGGCACCAATCATCGGTATACCAACCTCTTTAACCACCTGAAGAGCGTCAGCAAAGGGCCTGGCTATCAAAAGGGTAAGAAGCATATGGAAGGATTCCATAGAAACGGCAAAAAGAGCTGCCCAAGGGATCCCAATAAACTCTTTCTTTCTAAGCTGATAAATCAGACCAGCCAAAACGCCAGAAATTATGGTAGCCAGAGCGCAAGGGATAGCAGTAAACCCACCCAGAAAATAGCGATGTATTCCACCGATTAAGCCGACTGCCAAGCCAATAAAGGGTCCTCCAATTAGACCAGCAATTATGGGAGCAAGGTCTCTGATATTGGCAACAGCACCGAATATTTCTATTCCACTATAGGTACCGTATATGGAAAACCCGCCAAAAAACAATGTTAATATCAGACGGTCCCGGAAGGAGGGCTGTTTGTCAATTACCCTGTGGAAATATTTCGTGCGGGTTATCAGGTAGGCAGCAACAACTACTATACATATTTTTTCAATCAGCAAGAATAGAAGTTCTACTTCTAAAATAGAGTTCTGCATCCTAACTTCCCCGCTCTTCTCTGCTTTCGCCTTCCTGGCACTCTGTGTCCCTTTTCTTGCTCTTGACCAAAGTTAGGACATTATACTTTCCTTCTTTCTCATATTTCACATTATCGACAAACCTTCGCATCAGAAAAACTCCCAGACCTCCCACTTTTCTTTCTTTCAGGCAGGAAACAAGGTGAGGTTCTGAAAGTTGTAAGGGATTAAAAGGAATCCCCTCATCCCTTATTTTTAAGATCAGACTATCCTCCTCTATACGACAATGAATACTCACCTTACCCAGAGACTCTGGATAAGCATATTTGACTATATTAATATAGGCCTCCTCCACAGCCAGGAACAGCTCGTTTTCGCTGTGAGTAGACAAACTCGCCTTCTTAGCCCATTTATGCAGGAAACTGCTTATCACCTGCAGGTTTTTCAAAGAAGCTTCTAAGGTAATAGAAGAAGCTTGTTGTCCCATCTTCCCTCTCGTTCTGCTATCCAGGAGTTCAGAATCCCTGGATTGCCTCCTCAGTAGTATTATGAACTTTGAATATTTGAGTGAAACCGGCAATATCGAAAACTTCCTTTACATAAGGCTTAAGAGAGCAGAGCTTTATCTCGCCCTCTTTCTTTTTCAGTTTTTTCGCCACTGCCAGAAGTACCCTTAATCCAGCACTACTGATATATTCCACACCATCCATATCAAGGAGCAACTTACGCGCTCCTTTAGATATAGTGAGATTCAACTCCTTCTCCACATCTCCCGCAGAATGAGCATCAAAACGCCCATCTAAGGAGAAAATGTGAATTCCCTTCTCTTCTTTTCGGCTTATCTGCATCTAATCTCGCCTCCTTAAGATATTTAAGGGGGAAAACATCCCCCCTCAACGGCCTTCGGCCTGCTCCCCCTGTTAAATTAAAGAATTATTGAAACTCCAATACTACAAATTGCTCCACTATTTCCACTTTCTCAAAAATACCTCAGGACAATTTCTTCCGTCGCCATTATCGTATCTCGTTGTTCGTATCTAGTATCTAATATAACCTATCCTTTTAAGTACTCAAAAGTCTTTTTTCGAGATACGAGATACCAGATACGATTCACGTTTTTTCAAAAAGTGCACTTCGGTAGAGCATATAATTTCTTAATTCATCAAGAGAATCTTTCGCGATGTTTATCTTTAACTGTTTGCCTTTTCTCCCACTCATAGGAATTATGCTATCACAGAAAAGGGATAGCGTCAATTGGTCAGCTTGACAAGCAGTCAGCCTTAGGCTAACCTGTCACCAGAAGGTACTGCTAGAGGGGTTCGTGTATGAAGACCGACAGCAAGAAGGACAAGTCAATTCCTTTTATGGTAATGACCTCTTTCTTCTTGTCCTTTATTTTTGCCAGATTATGGGTAATCATATCAGGGGCGGATAGTCCCGTATATCAGGAAAGTGCGACCTATCTGGGAAAGAACCTTATCATAAAGGGGCTACACGTTCATCATTTCTTCTATGGATTTGTGCTTCTCTGTATTGGCGGTTGGCTTGCTCTCAACTATAAGCGAGGGACAGTAAAAAAGATAGCTCCTTTGCTATACGGAGCAGGATTAGGATTCTTTTTGGATGAGATAGGATTTCTTCTCACCTGGGGAGACTATTGGTCTTCCCTGAGTTACGCTATTGCCATACTTATCGGTGTACTTTTTTTGAATATCGTCTATTTTGCGGATTTCTGGTATGAGGTTAGAAAGAACATGGTTCTTTTTAACAAAGAACATCCTGTAGTATCCAGAACTTTGAAAATGCCTTTATTCATGGAGGTGGTAGATAGAATGAGTAACAAAATCAGCAGAACTGAAAAGGTGGGTTTGGTCTTCACTGGCCTGGTATATGTAGCAGTGGGAGTAGCCATCTTGATTTATCCTACGCTTCTGTACATCTGGGTGTCGGGCGGATTCATTCTGGGCGGCGTAACCTACGTTGTCCGAGCAATCAAGACCTGACCCCTCTACAAGCAGTGTTCGCACATCGGAATTGAAGTAATAACTTCTACTATTCTTCTTCTTAAAACGCTATGCTATCATTATAGCCAAAAGAAAGAGAGATTTGACAAAGAAATATAAGGTTGTATAGTAGTGTTACGATTTTTGGTAATCAGAGTAACCACCATATCGCTTGTCCTAGACTTCTCTATTTTCCCTCTAATGGCTCTTCCCAAAAGTGACTTACCCTGAAAGCAAAAATTATCTTAATCAGTTGACAG
>NJBQ01000014.1 GCA_005223095.1 Candidatus Aerophobetes bacterium Ae_b3a | reverse complement strand
TCCCCCTACCGAAAGACCTATGATAGGGCTGATTATGGCCATTCTTAGGCTCTGGACAATACCCACCGAGGCCAGAGCAGCTACACCCAGCTTTCCCATCCAGAACATATCAAGGGTCGTGGGCAGCGCCATGAGCAGGGAACTGATGGACATAGGGAAAGCGAGATGCCAGATATTACCCATCAAGCTGCCAGTAGTAAAATCTTTCTTTTTGATGATACTTACCTCTTGGCGCAATGATATTGACTATGACTCAGTCAAAAGAGAAAAACTTTTCTCTTGCCTCATTCATTTCATCTATGATGCCTGCAACAAAGAAAAGATCTTTTGCGAAAACAGGGAACATACTCAGACATATGGAAGGCGGATTCACTTGATTAATTATCGAGACGAAAGACTTTTCGGCCTGTCAAAGCATCATAGGTAATTTCTTAGAAAGGTCAAATTCCTTCCTCCAGTTTCCGGAGAACGGTTTTTGGGGAATCTGGAAGGTCATTGTTCAAAATTTGGTGGGTTGACCCTTATTTCTATCTAAATCAAAAACAAGGCTAGCGATAGAGGTCGTTGACTTTTATTTTTTATTTTGCACACTATATATAAATATGGGAGATTATGAAGCAACACTCTTTTCAACTCATAGTCATAATCGGGAGGTCGGCGAGGTATTTGTCAAAAAAGAGAAATTTGATAAGCTGGCAGAAGGTGTGGGTACAATGGCTGCCTTAATGGTTTTATCACGACGCTATTACTGAGAGCTACCCATATGCAAAGCTGTCCACGACATCATTAAGGGAAGCCAGGATCCCCAGAAAGTACTTGAGGATTTATTCTGGAGGTCGGCAAAATATGAATTTTAGACAGAACTATTACTGAAGATTCCCCTTAAGAAAACTGAGAATAGACTCTCTCGGCAAATAAGTGATGCTGATCTTAGCGAGCTTATAGGTAGAAAACTTACAGGAGAGGCTAAATTCGGTTACATTTCAGAGAAAATTAAATCAAGTCCAAAAAAGGAGCAACTATGTCACCTAAACACTTAGAAGGGCAAAGAATTTCCTGGCAGGATACGGGGGTTGTATCTACAATGAATAGTCCTTTTTGTAAATTGAAACCTATTCCCGTTAGAGCTGTGCGAATGAACCCAGGGTTTTGGAAGCCCCGAATAGACACGATAGCAATAGTTACTCTAAAAAAACAGATGCAAGAAATGCGAAAAAGTGGTGTTCTTGATAACTTTATGCGTGTTTATGGTAAGTTAGATGCAGAGTTTCAGGGCTTTTACTTTGCAGAATCAGACCTTTACAAATGGATAGAAGCTGCTTCTTGGATTCTCCAGGTAGAAGAGCTGCCCGAAATTGAGAAAATGATCAAGGAGGCTATTGATATTATCCAGCCAGCTCAGGGTGATGATGGCTATCTCAATACTTACTTTCAGAAGGAGAGAGCTAAGAAACGCTGGACAGATTTGGATCGCACACATGAACTATACTGCGCTGGTCACCTGTTTCAGGCGGCAGTTGCCCATCATCGTTCCACCGGTAGTGACCGTCTGCTCAATATCGCTCGTAAATATGCAGATTACATCTGTGATATGTTTGGTTCCGGGAAAAAGGAAGCGCACCCAGGTCATCCCGAAGTGGAGATGGGATTGATTGAATTATACCGGGAAACAGGTGTGAGGCGTTATCTCGATACGGCGGGTTTCTTTATTGACCATGTTGGGGGTAAAGAGATGCGGGAGATTTTGGGACATGCTGTGCGGGCATTGTATTTCTGTAGCGGGATGACTGACTACTATATAGAGACGGGAAATCAAGCCTATCTGGACGCACTGGAGAGTTTATGGAAGAGTATGACAGAGCAAAAGATGTATGTAACCGGGGCAGTAGGTGGTCGGGCTTACAGCGAGTCCTTTGGCCGAGAATTTGAACTACCAAATGAAAACTCTTATGCAGAAACCTGTGCAGCAATTGCTTCGGCGTTCTGGAACTGGCGAATGCTTGCTATTAATGGAGAGGCTCGTTTTGCGGATCTGGTCGAGTTAACCTTATACAACAGTATTCTCTCCGGCATTTCACTCGATGGAGAAAAATATTTCTACGTGAATCCTCATATCAGTAATGGCAGGGCGACAGGAGATCCATGGTATGCACACGAAAGAAGAGGTGTGCCAACTCGACAGGGATGGTTTAAATGTGCATGCTGTCCGCCAAACATTGCACGAATGTTTGCTAGCCTACCTGGATATTTTTATTCGACCAATGATGAAGGTATCTGGGTTCACCTCTATGACAACAATGTCTTTCAATGGCACTTGCCAGATGGCACAAGATTTTCTCTTTCCCAGAAAACCAACTATCCCCGGGATGGTAGAGTTGAGATTGAAGTGTCCTCCCAGGCGGAAAAAGAGTTTAGCATTTACCTTCGCATTCCAGGATGGTGCCAAAAGGCCTTTGTAACAGTGGAAGGTAAGCCGATGCCCGATACTCCCCAGTCTGGCAGCTATTATGAGATCAAAAGAAGTTGGAAGAAAAAAAAGAGCATCCTTCTGGAGATGACAATGCCTTCAGTTTTGATGATCTCTAATCCTATGGCGGCCGAAAATCGCTCTAGTGCTGCTGTGAAGCGCGGTCCAATTGTCTATTGCTTTGAAGGAGTTGATAACCCGGGCATATCTGCGCGGCAAGCTAAATTAAAGGTGGATTGCAAGGACCCGACCAGAAATCTGAAGGCAAAGTTTTATCCTGATTTGCTGAAGGGTGTCACTGCAATAACAAGTGAAGGAATGGTCCCAGTAGGGAATTGGGGTCTTCTATACCGGCCTTTTGAGACTGAACCTATCAAGACCAAGCCAGTGATTCTAAGAGCAATCCCATACTATGCATGGGATAATCGAGGCTGTTCCGAGATGAGTGTATGGCTTCCCTATAAGTTAACGAAACGTTGAGTTAACTATTCAGCCAGGTAATGTTGTAAGAGCAAGGTTGCTTCTAAAGGGAAACTTCATGGACCCTATCCTTTCAAATTCAAGGGATTGCCTCGCCCATAATAGGAGACGTATTGCTTTTTTCCCACCTTTACCTCTTATAGAGCATCAGCAAAGATAGAATCCTTTTAAATCATTTTTTCCTTTTCCGTTTTCCTACCAAAAACCTCTCATTTTAGCCATTTTTCCCCCTAAGTTCCTAGAATCAGCTCTAACTTTCGATTTTTCAAAAAAAGAAGGTATGAGATTGACATTTTTTGAGAAGAATATAGACTATATATACACATTAGTTTGTTGGAAAAACAAACTAATTAAATAGGAGAGATAGTCTGGTGTATTGCAGAACTGGAAATCTCATTGTTGATCCTCTAAAGAGGACTATGAAAAAGAGGGCTTTTTCCGTACCAGCTAAAACCGTCAAAATCGTAACTCCTGGTTTAGGAAGGAACTGTACCGTTATCGGAGCCGCTATGTTGGCTCTCAAAGACATATTCAAAAGTCCTGAAGTGATTTCTTCTTACATAAAAAATAAGTCTTTGAAATAAAGAGGTTAGATTTTGAGTAAAGGAAGAGTTAAAATAAGGCCGGGAGGAAGGTGAAAGGTGGAAAGGCCGTTAACTTAGGGCAAAGGAAGACTTCTCAAGAGAGTCTGGAAAAGGTAGTCTCTTCTGTGAGGAGTTTTCTGCAGAAAAATAAATAATGTGGGAGAGAATAAATGAAAATAAGTAAGCAAGTAAAAGGAAAGCTCATCATATTTATCTTATGCATGGTAATGCTTGGGCTCACCTCACCAGCCTTTGCCCAACAGAAAACGACAGTAAAAGCTATGATGATAGGTTTCCAAATGGAGGATTGGATAGATCCAGTTACAGGCACAACTTTCAACGGATTCTCCAGAATGGTTGAAAAATTCAACGCAGAACGTCCTAACATTGAACTCAAATTCACTTCTATTCCCTGGGGCGCGCTTATTGGTCCTTACGCTAAGACACTTAGTGCTCTCCTGGGAGGGACAGCTGATGTAATTCAGACTCGTATTGTGTATATACAGACAGGTCAATTTGAACCTTTAGACGAGTACATTGAGAAAGACAATTATGATTTAGGCAAACTCATAGCTCACTCAGCAAAAGTTACTCGGCAAAAAGTAGCAGGAGATAAGGAAGCTCATCAATATATGCTACCAATTTACGCTGACGCCCGGCTTATTGCCTACGACAAAAAAATCTTCGACGATTACGGTGTTGCCTATCTTTCTCATAAGCCAACCATGGATGAGCTAAGAGAGAAAGGCACAAAATTAGCTGGTACAAACCCCGTTACCGGGGAAAAAACTTATGGTCTCTGGTTTGAAGGTAACTACAGTGCCTGGGCTTTCCTTACCTATGTTCGGGCTTTTGGGGGAATACCCATTCTTGAGAATGGAAGCAGGCCTAATTTTACCAGTGATGCCTCTCTTAAAGCCTTGAGATGGCTGTATGAGCTCAGAGAGAAGGAAGTTATACCTGCTAAATGTGCAGCAATAAGCGGTGATCCCCCCGGATGGCTTAGCAAAGATAATAAACATGCCATAAGATTGGACCACAATCTGGCTATTACCTTTCTGGCAAAGGAGAGGGGATTAGTTGAGCGCTTCGGTGTGAGCCTAAATGTTTTAAACAAATGGGGATATGCAGGTTTACTCGGTGCATCAGATGTACCTGCAGGAATAGCCAAATTAAGCGAGAATAAAGATGCAGCCTGGGAGGTTCTTAAATGGCTGTTAAGCGAGGAGGTTCAACGTTTTAGATTTGACAACAATCGAGTCTTTCCAGTCCTAGAGAAGGAAATTTCCCAGTGGATGAAAGAAGATAATCTTCCTTATGCAGATGTGATAGCGGAACAAATGAAGTTAGGTGACCCCTTAATTGGGAACTACACCAAAGTTATCACTGAAGGAAGAATGGTTATAAGAAGTACAATCAGTAAGCTGCTAGCCCTGGACATTACTCCCGAGGAAGCTGCAGAAGTAATACAGCAAGAGATAATGACAAAAGTAATATTGTAGACGATTGTACTGAAGATAATCTAGGCAAGCGAGGAGTCTACAAGATACTCCTCGCTTCTGCCTTTAGAGGTTGAAAAGAGGCAAGAGTATGAGAAAAGAGAGGCATTGGTACTTGTTTGTAGCTCCAGCGTTGGGACTTTTTTTACTTTTTATTCTCTATCCTCTCGTATGGAATTTTTATCTTAGTTTTACTAAAAGTAGTTTAATTAGAACAACTTGGGTTGGGCTTTTTCAGTATGTAAGGATTGCTAGTGACCGTACACTGTTAAATGCATTATATAACACCCTATATCTAACTTTCTTTAATTTACTCACCCAGCTACCTCTAGCATTGCTTATTGCAACATTGCTGAACGAGATAAAATATGCTCGTACACCATTCAGAATAATCTATTTTCTTCCATACGTTACTTCTATTGTGGTAGCTGCCATAATCTGGACGTACATGTTTGATCCTGACGAAGGAATTTTCAACTGGTTCTTAAGGTTACTTGGATTTAAAGGGCTGCTTTGGCTGAGTCATCCATCAACATCTAAACTCTCTGTTGTCATTTTTAATCTGTGGCACTGGCTTGGATATCAGATTTTAATTTATTTGGCGGGACTACAAACTATACCTCCCCAGTTGTACGAAGCTGCAGAAATGGATGGGGCAAATAGTCTGCAGAAGTTTAGTAAAATTACCATTCCGCTACTTAAACCCACCACAGTCTTTCTGGTTATCACAGGGACGATCGGAGGAATGCAAACTTTTCAACAGATTTATATGTTCGGAACAGCGGTGGGTAATCCAGGCAGATCGATTCAAACGGTCGTTGCCTATATTTATGAAAGTGGTTGGGTTCTACAACACTTTGGAATTGGTGCAACAGCTGCCGTTTTACTGTTCTTAATTATAATGGCAATAACAGTGGTCAATGTAAAATTTCTTATCAGGGAGAAGTGATAAAAATGAGAAAATCTATCCTTTTGAAGCAAGGAAGCATGGGGGCCGTGCTTGCAGTAATAGGGGTAATTTTTCTTCTGCCTTTCATTTATATGTTATCCACCAGCTTTTCCAGGCAGGCAAACATAGCTCTTCCTTATCCTCCACAACTTATTCCGGAAGATTTTAGTTTTTTCAATTACATTGTTATGCTTAAAAGTTTTTCTGTAGGGCTCTATTATTTTAATAGCGGCATTGTAACCTCTAGTGTTGTTGGTGGGGTTCTATTGATAAGTTCCTTAGCGGGATATGCAATCGCCAAGGGATCCTTTAGAGGCAAATATTTTATTTTTTTACTGATTTTAGCAACTATGATGGTACCTTTTCAAATAATAATTGTTCCTCTATATATACTTATGTTAAAGATTAAGTTATACGATACGCGTCTAGCTTTAATACTGCCAGTAATGGCTA
Organism: Candidatus Aerophobetes bacterium Ae_b3a; assembly: GCA_005223095.1. Classification (GTDB taxonomy): domain Bacteria; phylum Aerophobota; class Aerophobia; order Aerophobales; family AE-B3A; genus AE-B3A. The sequence continues at coordinate 29,118 of NJBQ01000014.1, read as the reverse complement.
ATGGATATAGTATATTTCTTATGATTCAATATATGAAAAGTATTCCCGATGAACTGCTGGACGCGGCTAGAATTGATGGATGCAATGAGTTTAAAATTATGTGGCAAATTGTCCTTCCTCTATGTAAACCTGTTCTGGCTGCCTTAGCAGTATTAAATTTCTTGTGGAACTGGAATTCGTTTCTATGGCCCCTTATTGCACTTGAAGATATGAATAAATTTACTATCCCCATAGGGATAGCTTTTTACCAACAGCAGTTCACTGCCTATTATGGAACAATGATGGCTGCTGCAACAGTTGCCATAATTCCTGTATTAATCTTATTTGTTTTAGTGCAAAGGTATGTAGTACGAGGGATTGCATTAACCGGGTTGAAATTGTAAAAAGAAAAATTTATCCTGCATTTTTAGTAAAATAAAGGGAGAAGACCATGTTATATCCAAAAATGAATGGCTTCAGAGAGGTTATTGGCCTATCGGGTTTCTTTGATTTCAAGCTTGATCCCGATAACGTGGGTGAAGAAGAAAATTGGCAAAAAGGTGTTGAAAGCTCCCGCTCCATTGGTATTCCAGGAAGCTGGAATGAGCAATTTATTGATACAAGAGATTATCTTGGCCCAACATGGCATTTCAAAAAATTCTATGTTCCCTCATCATGGAAAGAAAAGTTAGTGTGGTTTAGGATTGGCGCTGCAAATTATTATGCCAAGGTGTGGATTAATGGAAAATTCATTGGAGAGCATGAGGGAGGATATCTTCCTTTCCAATTTGAGGTTACTGATAAAGTTACATTTGGGAAGGAGAATTTCCTATCAGTAAAAGTTGATAACCAGCTTTCCCCGGAAAGGGTTCCTCCAGGGAATATTCCAGAGGAGGAGCATCCTCGCTCTGTAAGGCAACGATCTTACCCTGATGTCAATTTTGATTTTTTCCCCTATGGTGGAATCCACAGGCCCGTTTATCTTTTCTGTACCCCTTTAGATTATATTGAAGATATAGCTGTCACTACCAGTATTGAAGGTAAAAAGGGACTAATTAAGTACAGAATAACAAAAAAGGGAGGAGAGGCAAAGGAAGCCTTTATCCACCTGGGAGATGAGAATACCAGGTTAGACCAAAAGACAGAATTCCGGGGGAATATGGCAGAGGGACAGCTTACAATAGATGAGGCAACTTTTTGGTCACCGGATAACCCTCACCTGTATGAGATGGTAGTTGAGCTTCTCTCCCCTGAAGGTGCTCCAAATGATGAGTATACCCTATCTATTGGTATAAGAACAATTGAGGTGAAAAATGATAGGCTCTATCTTAACGGAGAACCTATCTTCCTTAAGGGCTTTGGAAAACATGAGGATTTTCCCATAATAGGGAAAGGACTGAGTCTTCCCTTAATTGCGAAAGATTACTCCTTAATGAAGTGGATAGGAGCAAACTCCTTCAGAACTTCTCATTATCCTTACTCGGAAGAGATGATGAATATGGCAGATAAGGAAGGATTCTTGGTGATAGATGAGATTCCTGCAGTAGGTCTTTTCTTTGGAAAGGGTAATAAGAGAAGGCTCTCTCTTTGCAAGCAGTACCTGCGCGAACTCATTGCACGCGATAAGAATCATCCCAGTGTGATTATGTGGAGCATCGCCAATGAGCCACATTCGACAAAACCTGAGGCGAAAGAATTTTTTAGGCAACTCTACCAGCATACGAAAAAGCTGGATCCCTCACGATTGGTGACCTTGGTCTCCATGTTTGGTCTAAAGGAAGAGGCACTTGCGTACGTTGACGTTATTTGTCTTAATAGATACTACGGGTGGTATACCGACCCAGGGCAGCTGGATCGTGCCTCTCATAAACTGAGCAGGGAACTCGATGCACTCTACCAGACGTACAAGAAGCCAATCCTTCTCAGTGAATTTGGCGCAGGAGCTATCGCCGGAGTGCATGCGCATCCTGCAGAACTCTTCAGCGAGGAGTATCAGGCTGAGCTTATCCAGAAATATTGTGAGGTTATAGAATCGAAACCATATATGGTAGGGGAACATGTATGGTGCTTTGCTGACTTTAAAACAGCCCAAGTTGCCTATCGTGTTGCTCTCAATCGTAAGGGCGTGTTTACCAGGACTCGACAGCCAAAGCTAGCTGCCCATCTTTTAAGAAAGATTTGGATAGAATAAGTATCCAGGCCAGACCATACTAATTTCGCCCAGATTAAGTCGCCAGTGATACTCTTTAGCCGCTTATCTCATCAGAGAAAAGCCCTGCCGTAAGAATATATTTTAGCCGCATACAATGCCTCTTTAATTGCTTCCAGTAAATTTTCTTTACCGCTCTGGTATCTTCTGCTAGCCTCACCTCCACATTTCTTTTTCAAAATGTGGAAGTGAGGCTAGTTTTAGGAGGAACTTTTACGAGCAGTTTTTTTCACTCATCTTGCCTCCTTTTTTTGGTGGATTCCCAAATCCTACTGTAAGAAGTAGGGGGAGGCAAGTCACCTTCGCCAAAATACTTAAGAATAAAGGGTTTAGAACAAAGTTATTCAAAAACTTTTGACATCACCAAATATATTCCTGTGGGAAGGATAATTAACCCTGGGGTGCGGACTTTTTACCCGACGTCTTCCAAAAAGTTAGAGTCGGTTTCTTGACAAAACAATAAAATCTGATAGAATGAAATCGATAACGGTAACGATAAGGAAACCTAAAAGGTAAGCATAATGAGTCATGTTACCCTGCGAGATATAGCTAAAAAAGCTGACGTTTCCGCAACTACAGTTTCTCGAGCATTAAATAATAAACCTGATGTGAGTTCTAAAACTAAAGATAAAATCCTCAGGATAGCTAAGAATTTAGGATATACATCTAACCTCCTGGCAAAAAGCTTAAGATCCCGAAAGAGTAAAACAATTGGAGTTGTACTCACCGATATATCCAATCCTTTCTTTGCAGCCATAGCTAAAGGAATAGAGAGTGCAGCACATAAGAGAGGCTATAGTATTATTCTATGTAATACAGATGAGAAATACGAAAAGGAGGAAGAGGCCCTGCAGGTTTTAGTTGAAAAAAGGGTGGATGGTCTTTTGATAACACCTGTGCAAAAAGAATACCAAGATATTTTACGGATAAAAGAGCGAAGAATTCCTTTAGTTTCGATTGCTAGACATTTTGATACAATTGAGACAGATTCAGTGGTAAGCGATGATGTTCTGGGTGGTTTTTTAGCCACGGAATACTTAATTAAAAAAGGACACAAAAGGATTTTGTATATAAGTGGACCCTTACACGTTTCCAGTGCTTCAGAGCGCCTGAAGGGATATAAAAGAGCCCTGAAGAAATACAAAATCCCATTTAAAGAAAAATTGGTGAGGGGATATACAGCTAAAATGGGCAAGGCTTACACACTTACCAGAAGGATTCTTAAAGAGAAATTGGATTTTACAGCTATCTTTACCTTTAGTGATTTTCTTGCTCTGGGAGTGATGAAAGCTATTCGTGAAGAGAAATTAAAGATACCCGATGATGTAGCTATTGTGGGATATGATGATATTGAATTTGCCTCTGCCTTAGAAATACCCTTGACTACTGTTCATATGCCAAAATATCGATTGGGAACGGAAGGGACAAATATGCTTATAGATGAGATAGAAGGAAGAAGCACCCATAGAAAGCCTCAGAAATTGGTTTTTAAACCTGAGCTTATAGCAAGAAAGTCTGCCTGAGTTTAGAGAAGCTAAAGCTAAAAATAAAGCCGGAGGGAGGTGAAAGATACCTTAGAAAAGTGGTTCCTCAGTCAAATTACTGATAAGGAGGAGACGAATGAAAAGACCTAAAAGAGGAATTATGTTTACAGTTGTGCTTATGATCGTTTTGGTGTGCTTCGTTAGCACAGCCATAGGGAAAGTTACCTTAAACTTTCAGGGATGGGAAGCTAGTCCTTTAGAGACTGAAAGTGTAAGGAAAGGGATAGCGCTCTTCGAGAGCCGGAACCCGGATATTAAGGTGGAGTATATCCCTACGCCGTGGTCAGAGCACCACTCAAAATTACTAATTCTGTATGCGGGAAATGCAGCTCCTGATGTGGCATTTGTGGCTGCCGAACCGTTTTATCGGGAGTTTGTGAAGAGAGGGGTGCTACTGGATATCACCGAACAGTTTTATGAAGAGCTTAAGCTGGAGGACTTTATCCCTATAGACCGTAAGAAGATGGTCGTAAACGGTAAGATTTATGGTATAAGCTCTTGTGTGGTTGCAGGGGTTCTCTTTTCTAACACAAATCTCTATGATGAAGCGGGTCTAGATTATCCTCCCAGAAACGTTAATGAGGCTTGGAAATGGGATGAGTTTATTAGCGCAGCCGAGAAATTAACTCTAACCGATACATCAGGCAAGGTAACTCAATACGGATCGTATGGATTGGAAGCCTGGTTCGGCCTTCACTCTGGCCACCCTCTTATTATGTCCAATGGAGGCAGGTTATTCAATGATGATTACACTAAATGTTTAATGGATCAGCCAGCCGCAGTTGAAGTAGTTCAGAAGATGGCCGATGTTAAACGCATCCATAAAGCTTCTCCTGACGCTTTCATCCTACAGAATATAGGAATGAATGCAGCGCAGATGCTGGAAACTGGTAGAATTGCCACACTCTTCGATGGTTCTTGGTCTCTACAGCTATTGGCGACTTTGGATTTCCCTATTCAGGTAGGAGTTTTGCCTATGTTTAAGAGACCTGTCAGTGTTGGTACTGCGCATGTCCATTCTGCTTTCAAGACAACGAAGTACCCGGAGGAAGCCTGGAAATTTGTCAAATTTTTATCATCGGAAGAATATCAAATTGATCTCATAAGGGCTGGCTTATGGATGCCTAACCGACTCTCTTTGTACACTCCGCAGGGAATGGAGCGCTGGCTCAATCCAGAGGTGTACCCTGAGGGATATGAAGGTATAGCTGAGTACTTCCGTGACTATCTAGAGCTAATCCCTTACTGTTTCATACCCCAAGAAGTTCAAGATATCATAGAAGAGGAGACACAGTTGATTTGGACGGATGAAAAACAAGCGGTTGAACCGGTAATGAAAAGGTTGGTAGAAAGAGTTAATGCTGTGCTAGCTGAACAGTAGATAGGCAGCACTTAGATTTTGAGAGGTCGCTCAGGTTTGGAAACACTTTTTCTCACCTGAGCGACCTAGAGTTATAAGATTGGATGAACCCTGAGAGGATGAAAAATGGTTACACGACCTCTGAGAAGAAAATTGAAGAAAAGGAAGGTGAAAGGCATTGCTTATAATGAGGTTTTATGGGGGTATCTATTTCTTTTGCCTAATATAGTCGGTGTCTTCTCATTCATCTTCTTTCCTCTAGTGATAGCTCTAGGCCTCAGCTTTTTCAAATGGGACATTTTGACGCCTTCTGTCTTTTTCGGGCTAAAGAACTACATTAAGATTTTCCAGGATATTACCTTCCTTAAAGTTTTCCGGAATACAATTTACTATGTTGCAGGAACTGTGCCCTTAGGAATTTTCATAGCTCTGATTTTTGCAGTAGCGCTGAACCGAGCCAGTCGTCTCATCAAACTATACCGTGCCATCTACTTCCTTCCTGTAGTTTGTTCTATGATAGCTGTCGCTATTGTATGGCAATGGATTTATAATCCCGAGTTCGGATTCTTAAATTTTGTCTTGAGTTTTATAGGTATCAAAGGACCTAAGTGGTTATCCAGTACTCAATGGGCGATGCCAGCGCTTATTATTGTCAGCATCTGGAAAGGATTAGGATTCAACATAGTAATTTTCTTAGCTGGTTTACAGGGAATTCCTGATGTTTACTATGAAGCTGCTCGGATTGATGGAGCTAGTGCTTGGAATCAATTTTGGCGAATTACACTACCATTGCTTTCTTCTACCACTTTCTTTATTACTGTTATTTCAGTAATAAGCTCATTCCAAATTTTTGACCAGGTATTTATCATGACGGACGGTGGGCCAGCCAGAAGTACTTCAGTCATTGTGCATTATTTATACCAAAATGCATTTCTATATTTCAAAATGGGTTATGCCAGTGCTATGGGCTGTATTCTCTTTGCTGCAATTCTCTCAGTCACCCTAATCCAAGTATGGAGAGCTAAGACCTGGGTTCATTATGGTATATAAGGATTAGTTTATGCGGAAAGAACAGATTTATATGAGGACGTTTGTTCACATAATATTGGCGTTTGGTGCCATTACTATGATAGCCCCATTTATCTGGATGTTAAGTACATCTCTGAAATCCTTGAACGAAGTTTTTGTCTTTCCGCCAACTCTGTTTGGGGAATCACTAAGGTGGAATAATTACCTTCAGATATCTGACAGATTTCCATTCAGCATTTTCTTCCTCAACAGTATGAAGATAGCTGTCCTGGTGACTGCGGGCCAACTTTTCACCTGCTCTTTAGGTGGGTACTCTTTTGCTCGTCTAAAATTTCCTGGACGCGATATTATTTTCCTCTTGTATTTAGCTACACTGATGATTCCTTACTTTGTGATAGTAATCCCTATATTCATCATGATGAGGAGTTTTGGGTGGGTAGATACGCATTATGCTTTGATTGTACCAGGATTATTTAGTGCTTTCGGTACCTTCTTGATGAAGCAGTTCTTTCTTACTATCCCCAGAGAACTAGAGGACGCTGCAAAGATCGATGGGTGTACCCCCTTCGGTATTTACCGGCGTATTTTTCTACCTCTATCTAAGCCTGCTTTGGCAGCGCTAGGGATTTTTACTTTTATGTGGTCATGGAACGATTTTCTGGCACCGCTGATTTTCTTAAACACCATAACTAAAAGAACTATTCCCTTAGGATTGGCTGTTATGCAAGGATTATACTCAACAGACTGGCCTAGTTTGATGGCAGCGAGTGTCCTCAGCGTAATGCCCATTATTATTGTATTCCTCTGTGCACAAGAATTCTTCGTCAAGGGCATCACTTTATCTGGCCTCAAAGCTTAGGTGGCAGGTAAGCATCTTGATATGACGAAAGCTCTTTAACAAAACTTTTTATTCTTCGCTTTCAATCCTTGTCTTGTGCTATACGTTCCAATTCCTCCATAGTAAACAGGCAAGCTAGTGAACATCCGATTTTTTCAAGATTCTCTCTTCCTCCTTGCTGGCGATCAATAACACAGATAACATCTTCTACGATTAGGCCCAGGGTACGCATTTGCCTTATGGAGGAACAAACCTGACCAGCCGTAGTAATAACATCTTCTACTACCACTACTTTTTCATCTTTGTTGAAGCCCCCTTCAACCAGATTGCGTGTTCCGTAATTCTTGGCGGTTTTACGAACGTATAGGCAATCCTTACCGGTCTTGAGAGAAAGTCCGGTTGCTAAAGGGATTCCTCCCAGTTCCATAGCAGCGAATTTATGGAAGGAAGCAGGCAGAAGCTTCTGCATTTTTTCCAGAATAGCCTCCAGAAGCTCAGGCCTGCTTTCAAAACGATACTTGTCCCAGTAAAACGAGCTGATCTTTCCTGACCGTAGCTTAAACCTTCCCCTCAACAGAGAGATAGATCTAATCTTTCTTGCTAGTTCTGCTTTTTCCATAAGTCTCCCTTACATTCTTTCCAGTAATTTCATTCCCAGGAGCTTCATCCCATTTCCTAAGACCTGTTTTGTAGCCCAGAATAAATTCATTCTTGCCTTGGCTATTGTTGAGACTTGCCCTTTTACTCGCATTAGATGGTAAGCCTTATGGAAATAGCGAGCAAGTTCGAGTAAATAAGTGCAGAGGAAAGAAGGCTCATATTTTTCCCCGGCTAGTTTGACTATTTCCGGATACCTGGTTAGCCATCTAATTAAAGAGACCGCCTCTTTTTCTTTGAGAGCTGAATAGTCAATCCTGTCGGTTAATTCGACACCGGACTTTCTCATTATGCCCGCTATGCGAGCGTGAGCATTTTGTAGGTAAAGACCAGTATCTCCTTCGAAGTTCAGTATCTTGTCCCAGTCAAACTCATAATTCTTGATTCTCTTATTAGATAAATCAGCAAAAATGATGGCTGATAATCCACAAATGTCAGCGGTCAATTTTGCATTACTCAGTTGGGAAAACTTTTCCGGATTAGTTTTCATCTTTTCCAGGGCTCTTTTTTGACCTTCATCCAGGAGATCTTCCAGGAATATTACCTTACCCTTGCGGGTGGACATTCCCTGCACTCGTCCGAAGTCAACATGAATACAGTGGCTGGGCCATTTTCTTCCTAGAAGCTCCAGAATCTTAAAGAGCTGCTCAAAATGAAGTTTTTGGTCTGTTCCTACAACATAGAGCATTTTATGGAAATGATACTTTTGGTAGCGTTCGTCTGCGGCAGCGATATCTCGCGTTAAGTAGAGAGTTGTCCCATCTTCTTTTTTGAGCAGGGCTATGTTAAGGTTATATTCTTGCAGGTCAATAATTTTTGCTCCTTGTGAGGACTGCCAGAGCTTCTTGTCTTTGATTTCCCGTATTATTTTCCTCATATATTCGTTATATTGGCTCTCCCCGCTATAGACATCAAAAGAGATACCTAGTCTATTATAGGTTTCCTCATATTTCTTAATGGAAAGAGCACGAAATTTCTGCCAGTATTCCAAAGTTCTCTCATCCCCCTTCTCCATTTGCTTGAATATTAAGCGAGCCTTAGAATCCAGGGAAGGGTCTTCTTCAACTGCCCGGTTTATTCTTACGTAGAGTTTATACAGGTATTTAAGGGGGTCCTCTTTCAGTTTTTCCTTATCTCCCCATTTCTGGAAAGCCAGGACAAGCAATCCAAATTGTTTACCCCAGTCGCCCAGGTAATTGATAGAGACTACCCTATAACCGAGAGCCTGATAGACATTCTTGAGACAGTTACCGATTATGGTTGAGCGCAGGTGTCCTACATGGAAAGGCTTGGCTATGTTAGGGGAAGAGTAATCAATAACTACTATTCGATTTTTTCCAATGTCGGTCTGTCCAAACCTCTCTTTTTCTTGATATATTTCAGAAAGGATTTCTTTTGCCAGGATTGTGTTATCAACTCTAAAATTTACATAGGGACCTATGTTTTCCACTGAAGAGATATCTTCAATTTTTCCAAGCTCTCTTACAATAGTCATGGCTATTTCAGAGGGTGGCTGATGGCGGATTTTACTTAGCTGAAAACAAGGGAAAGCAAAATCACCTCGGTTGGATTCGGTAGGTATCTCCAACATTCTCTCTATATCATCCTGGGGAAGATTCACTATCTTTGCTAGCCCTGATATTATGTTTTTTTTAAATCTGTTCACCTTGGATAACCTCGCAAATAGTGAATAAAAACTCCTCGTACGTATTGCCCAATACGACACACAATGTGGGAGAACAGAGCGAAGCGGTACCATACGCTAGTCTCATTCTATCTTAATAGAAAAATGGAGAAGGTCAATTAGAGCCATTTTACTATTTAGTCTTCAATAAACATAATTTGGCGTAGAGGTTGACTTTAATCTATTTTTTGCTATAATAATGACTGAACAGTCAGACAATTTATGGTAAATGGTTCATAGTTGATGGTTCATAGTTCATCGAGAGAAAACAATAAGATGGTAATTAGTGAGTAGAGAGTGAATTAACCAACGAGATACGAAAGTTTGAGTCAATCAATGAAGGTTAAAGAGATGAACAAAAGAAAGATAGGGCAAAGAGATCATCTGACCCAGGTTTTGCAGGCAGCAGAGAAGCTTTTTGCCAAAAGAGGGTTTTATCCTACCACTATAGACGATATTGCTAAAGAGGCAAAATTAGCCAAGGGGACAATTTATCTTTATTTTGACAGTAAAGAAGACCTTTTCTTCTCTGCTATAGAAAGAAAACTGGATGCCCTCTTGAGTAAAATCGAAAAGGCAGTGAAGGAGCCAGGTTCAGCCTGGCAAAGGATTAATGCGACCATCGGTATTCATTTGAAGTTCATGGAGGAGAATAAAGACTTCTTTAAAATCATGCAGAGTTTTTCTGAACAGTTAAGGGAAAAGCTAGAAAAAGAACTAAAAGAAAGAGTAGTGGAGAAACAGTCACGCTATATAAAGATTCTCACCCGCTTGATTCAAAGAGCAATTAATGAGGGAGAAGTTAAGCCTTTAAACGCGAGAAAACTGGCGGTAATTCTTATGGGGATTGTCCATAGTCTTACTGTCTATTGGGTTTCCCAGAAAGAGAGAGGCTCCTTGTGTGGGGATGCTTCTCTAGTTCAAGAGGTATTCTCGCAGGGTGTAGAAAGGTAGGGTTTTATTTGACTTATCTAACTACTTCATTAGAATAAATCGGCCCGTAAAGGAGGAGGAAGATGGTTGAGCAGCTAGGATTGGGACTAAAGAAAAAGATTTTAGAGCATCAGATTTATCGTTATCTTAGCCGGCTAGCCCTTACTCGAAATGAGGATGATTTCTATAGTGAGTTTGATACTGTATTGAAAGGACTGTATAAGTTTGCCGGTCCTAATAAGCCTGCTTTAGAAAACGTGATAAAGGCTTTTCAAGAAAGGCATCCCTTGACCAAATTTGCTCGTTTACTTCTTCAAGAAAGACTTTCAAAAGTAGCCAGAGAAAGATTAGCCAAGAATTTCTTCTGTGATTGGGTCACCGAAGCAAAAAAGAGAGAGAAATTAGAGGAAGAAGGTTTTAAAACTCCCTGGTTTTTTGTTGTTTCCCCCACCAATGCTTGCAACCTCAACTGTTATGGTTGCTACGCCCACGAGTACGAAAAAGGACAGGGTCTATCCTATGCTGCTCTGGACAGAATTGTGAGGGAGGCTAGAGAATTGGGGGTTCGCTTTTTGACTATTTCAGGAGGGGAGCCCTTTCATTACAGGGATAAGGAGACAGGAAAAGATCTATGGGATTTAGCCAAGAAGCATAATGATATGTATTTTCAAATCTATACTAATGGGACGCTACTTGATGAAAAGACAATAGAGAGACTGGCTAAAATAGGTAACGTTGCTCCAGCTATTAGTATGGAAGGTTTTAAGAAAGAGACAGATGAAAGAAGGGGAAAGGGAGTCTGGGAAAAAATAGATAAGGCCCGGCGGGATTTACACCAGGCAGGAGTTATGCACGGATTTTCAGTTACGGTGACCAGGGAAAATGCAGATGTTGTTTCTAGCGATAAATTCGTGGATGACCTCGTTGCTAAGAATATCTCTTTTGGCTGGTATTTCATCTATATTCCCATAGGCAAAAAGCCAGCCGTTGAGCTTATGCCCACTCCCGAACAGAGAGGCAGACTTCGCCAGAAGATATGGGAGTGGCGATCAAAAAAGCCTGTTTTTATAGGGGATTTCTGGAATGATGGACCCTGGGTAGGAGGTTGTATAGCCGGAGGAAGGAAGTACTTTCATATTAACTCAAGTGGAGATGTAGAGCCCTGTGTTTTCGTTCATTTTGCTGTGGATAATATTTTCAGACTCTGGGAAGAAGGGAAGGGTTTACGGGAAGCCATACTCTCTCCTTTCTTTCTTTCTATAAGGAAAAAGCAACTGGAAAAAAATGATAACTGGTTAACTCCCTGTGCTATTATTGACAGACCCGATATCTTGAGAGAAGCGGTTAAGGAATGTGGTGCTTATCCTACTCATAAGGGAGCAGAAACCATTATAGAAGGTAATATCGCTCGTTTTTTGGATGGTTATGCCAAGCACCTCGATAACCTTACCCGGCCTGAATTTGAAAAGATGATAGCAGGAGAGTATGACTCTTCTATTGTCAAATTGAGTAAAGTAATAGAGAATAATCGCCGAAAAAATAGAGAAGAGCTAGAGATTGAAACCAGAACAGCCAAAGAAAAAACTACTTCTAGGGAAGAAAGGAAAAGATGAAGATTTTATTGATTTCACCCACCTGGAAAAAAAAGACCGAAAAGGAAAGACTGGGCAGGCATAAAGTATTTAAAGTACCCCCTCATAGCCTTATCAGTGTAGCGGCTTTAACTCCCAAAGACATAGACATAGAGATAATTGATGAAAATATAGAGGAGATAGATTTTGATAAAGAGGTTGATTTAGTAGGTATAACTACTATGACCGCTTCCAGCCCTCGTGCTTACGAAATAGCTGATATATTCAGGCATAAGGGAGTTCCGGTAGTATTGGGGGGAATGCACGTTACTGCCATGCCCGAAGAAGCAGCCCAACATGCAGATGCGGTGGTAATAGGAGAAGCGGAAGGGAACTGGGAAAGATTATTAGAGGACTTAAGAAGTAAGGGCAAAAATGGTCTGACCAGCTTTTATCAGAGTTCTCAGAGGCCGGATCCTGCCAAAATACCTATGCCCAGAAGAGAACTTGTAGAAAATAAAAGATACCTTCTTAAGCGTTTTTTGCAACTAACCAGGGGTTGTCCCTTTGATTGTAACTTCTGTTCGGTAAGCCGATTTTTCGGTAAAAAATATCGCTTTCGTCCGGTAAAAAAAGTAATAGAAGAAATCAAGGATATGACAGGTAAATCCTTAAAGACGCGATTCCTGGGTTTTCTGGATGACAATATTGTAGGAAATGTTAATTATGCCCGGGAACTATTTAAAGCCTTGATACCCTATAATCTTTTATGGGTAGGACAATCTTCTATTGACATCGCTCGGCATGAAGATGTTCTCCAGCTGGCGGCAGCTAGTGGATGCAAAGGATTATTTATTGGTTTTGAGTCAATTTCAGAAGCTTCCCTCAAAGAAACTAATAAATCTCATAACAGGATAAGCTTTTACGAGAAAGCTATTAAGAAAATCCATCAATTTGGCATATCAATTGAGGGAGCTTTCATCTTTGGCTTTGACCATGATGATAAAAGTATCTTTCAGAAAACAGTTGAGTTTATAGAAAAGGTAAAACTGGATATGATTCAATTCACCATTCTTACCCCTCTTCCCGCCACAAGACTGTATGATAAATTAGAGAAGGAAAATAGAATCGTAGATAGGAACTGGTCAAATTATGATTTTAGTCATGCAGTTTTCCGGCCTAAATTAATGACTCTTCAGGAATTAAAAGAAGGATATGATTGGGCCTACCGGAGAATATATAATCTTCCTTCTATCTTTAAGAGAGTGGGTGGTTCATTGGAAGGAGGAAGGTGGAAGTGGCTGTGTTTGAGCGCACGCTTCTTCTTGAATATAGGTTATAGAAGAACTTTTCAGGGAAAGGGAAAGATGGGAGAATTGTAAGATCCCCCTCACCCCTTCCCTCTCCCCTTTCTGTGTTCATTGTTCGTAGTTCATTGTTCATTGACCTGCTAGCTCCGTTAGCCAACTGGTTCACGATTCGTTGTTTCTATCGATGAACTATAAGCCATGAACTATGAACTAATCAAGAGAGGATTAAGAAGAGGGGAAAGAAGTAGAAGATGAATGGATGGTTAAGTTTTCTGATTTTTCTGGGGATAATTGTGCTGGGTATATGCGGCTTAATTTATTTCTGGAGAGAAATATTTATTGTGCTAAAAGGTGTGCTTGGTTTTATAGCTATTCTATTGATAATCTTGGCAGTGGCGGGTTTATGGGAAAGAATACATAAGGCTACCTAGAAATTTCGAGAGCTTCTTTTCATTGACATTACGTGAGCTATCGGACTCTGTCGTGGAAGAAAGTTCGTAGGTCTAAGCAGGGAAATAGTTTATGCAGTATTGTACTGAGTGCGGGGGTCTGCTTGAGAAAAGGCAAATAGACGGATATGGAAGATTTTTTTGCCCCCTATGCCACAAAATATATTATCAAAATCCTCTTCCGGTAGTAGCTGCTGTAATAACAAACGAGAATGAACAGATCCTCTTAACAAAACGGGCGATCTCTCCAGGAAAGGGAGAATGGGCTCTACTGGCAGGATTTGTAGAGATAGACGAATCACCGCCCCAGGCGATATTAAGGGAAGTAAAGGAAGAGATAGGAGTAAAAGGTAAGTTAGAAAAACTGATTGGAGTATATCAGGGTAAAACCAGGATTTATGGCCCGGTGATTGTCATTGGATATAAAGTATTAGTGAAAGAACAAAATTTTTCCCTGAGCGAAGAGATAGAAGAAATCAAGTTCTTTTCTCCTGGTGAGCTTCCTCCGCTTGCCTTTTCTTCTCATGAGGAGATTCTTAATGATTTATGGCGAATCCGCCCTAATCCTGTGCCTAGCGTGGATGTAATTGTTGAGAGAGAAGATGGGGTTGTTTTAATAAAAAGAAAGAATCCTCCTCATGGCTGGGCCTTACCGGGAGGATTTGTTGAATATAGAGAATCTCTGGAGGAGGCTGCCAGAAGAGAAATAAAAGAAGAAATAAATCTAGAAGTAAAAGGATTAAGACAGTTTCATACTTATTCAGACCCTGTTCGAGACCCTCGTTTCCACACTATTACTACTGTTTTTATAGCTAAGGGGGAAGGAGAGCCAAGGGCAGCCGACGACGCACAGGAACTTAAGATATTCAAGAAAAATACTCTTCCTTCCAATATGGCTTTTGATCACAAACAGATCCTGGAGGATTACTTTAATGGCTAAAATTGCTATTTATCCGGGTAGTTTTGATCCTATTACCAATGGGCACCTGGATATTATAAAGAGAATCAAGTTTCTGTTCGACAAGATAGTTATTGCTGTCAATGATAATCCATTAAAGTCCTTTTTATTTACAGCTTCCGAAAGAGTTGAAATGATAAAGGAAGTTCTTAATGATTCTTCCGGGATAGAGGTGGAGAGTTTTCGAGGTTTACTTGTTCGCTATGCGGAGAAGAGGGGAGCTCGTTTCATAGTCAGAGGATTGAGAGCTCTTTCCGATTTTGAATATGAGTTCCAAATGGACCTGATGAATAGAAAGCTTAACCCGCAGATTGAAACTGTTTATCTTATGACCCGCCAGAGTTACTCCTATCTTTCCTCCAGTATAATCAAAGAGATTATCAAATTAGGGGGAGATACGCCTAGCTTGATTCCCGACTCGGTGAAGAAGAGACTTCAAGAGAAGTTCAACTAAGAGATTGCCGCGTCTACCTTCGGCAGACTGGCAATAACAGATAAGAGCGAGGCAGTCTCGTGGCCGGGATTGCTTCGGCTACGCCTCAATGACCAGAGTCGAGGTGAATCGAATAGGTAACATTACTTGTGAAAAAACCACTGAGGAAAGTAGAATGCAAATTGATTTAGAGAAGACACATTCAGAACTCCAATGTTTTTTTGAACCGAAGGGAGTGGCCGTAATTGGGGCTTCTAGCCATCCGGAAAAAATTGGCCATCAAGTACTCAAGAATTTACGGGAAGGAGGAGTATTTTCCTTGCCCCACCTTAAGGGATTTACCGGAAAAATCTTTCCCATTAACCCTAAAGCCGAACATATTTTGGGTCTCAAGTGTTATTCTAGAATCACTGATATTTCAGAAAGAGTTGATCTGGCCATAATCTGTCTTCCAGCCAGGCTCGTTCCTCAGGTAATGCAGGAATGCGCGATGAAGAAAGTCACAGGAGTCAGTATTATTTCTGCTGGTTTTGGTGAAGCTGACTCAAAAGGTAGGAAGTTACAAGAAGAATTCCTGGGAATAGCTAAAAAAGCCGGAATAAGAATAGTAGGCCCTAATTGCTTGGGAATACTCTATCCTCCCCAACATCTAAATGCTAGTTTTGCTCCTTTTCTTCCTTTCTCAGGTAAGGTGGCTTTCATAAGCCAGTCAGGAGCTTTGCTGGATAGTGTTATAGATTGGTCAGTCAAGGATAATTATGGCTTCAGTGCTATGATAAGTTATGGCAATAAGTCCGATTTGGATGCTCCTGATTTTATAGCCTGGGCAGCCAAAGACCCTTATACAAAGGTAATTACTCTTTATGTGGAAGGATTTAGTGATGGAAGGTATTTTCTGGAAATGGCTAAAAAAGTTACTCCTATTAAACCTATTGTGGCTTTAAAAGCAGGTAGAACAGCCACCGGCAGTAGAGCGGTTGGTTCTCATACAGGCTCACTGGCTGGCTCTTATCAAATTTATAAAGGGGTTTTTAAACAGTCGGGAGTTATTATGGCTGATACGCTAACCCAGATGTTTGATATGGCAAGGGCATTGGCTTATCAGCCTCTGGCTAAAGGTAATCGGTTGGCGATTGTTACTAATGGTGGTGGTAGTGGTGTAATGTGTGCTGACTATTGCGAGGAACTGGCTATAGAAATGCCCGCTCTTCCCCGGCAATTGATAGAAAAGCTTGATAAAAGTGGCAAAATGCATCCTGCCTGGAGTAGAGGAAATCCCTTGGATTTAGTGGGGGATGCTGGTCCAGAAAGATATGAACTTGCTTTAGAAGCGGTGATGGGCTCTGAAGTTTATGATGGAGCCATAGTAATTCAAGCCGTACAAACATCAACTCAACCTTTGAGAAATGCAGGAATTTTGGTTGAGGTACAAAAAAAATATAAAAAACCAATTATTGGTGCATTTATGGGTGGAGTAATTAGTGAAGCTAGCATCAAATATTTAGAAGAGCACGGTATTCCCAATTATGATGATGTGGATAGGGCAGCCAGGGCAATGTGGGTTTTGATGGAGTATGGGAGGTATGTCAGGAGGAGAAAACTGTGAACAGGGAAGATATACTAAATGAAATAGAACAGTTCAAAAAAGAAGGAAGGAAGTTTCTTTCCGAATCAATCTCCGGGAAGCTCCTGGCTTCTTATGGCATTCCTATTCCTCCCGCTTGTGTTGCTAAGAATGTGGAAAAGGCAGTAAAATGTGCTCAAGAATTAGGTTTCCCAGTGGTTCTAAAAGTAATTTCAGCCCAGATTATTCATAAGTCTGATGCAGGGGGAGTAATAACAAATATTGACAAAAAGGAAAAGGTGAGGGAGGCTTTCCACAGAATAGTGGAGAATGCCAGAAAATATAATCCTAAGGCAAAAGTTGAGGGTATATATGTACAGAAGATGGTTCCACCCGGTCGGGAAGTCATTATTGGAGTAGTGAAAGACAAACAGTTTGGGCCAGTTGTGATGTTTGGTTTAGGGGGTATTCTTGTAGAAGTCTTTAAGGATGTAGTATTCAGGGTTGCTCCTATAGACAGGGAAGAGGCACGAGAAATGATTGATGAAATAAAGGGACTGGCCATTCTTCAAGGAGTGAGGGGGGAGAAACCTGTTGATTTCAATTCATTAAGTAAGGCTATCGCTAATACTTCACGATTAGCCATTGATTTTCCTCAAATTGAGCAACTGGATATAAATCCAGTTTGTCTCTATCCAGAAAAGATTTACGCACTTGATACTCGAATAATTTTGGAATAGACATAAGTCTATGATTTTGACAACAGGCGGTTAATGTAGTAGAATTTTCCAATATCTAGTAGGTTTACATAATTGTCGGCACTCGCTTCTTCCCTCTCCCCTGTGGGGAGAGGATTAAGGAGAGGGGAGGCAGAGAATGAGGAATAAAGCCGAAACGAGTATCTAGTATCGAGCGTTGGGTATCAAAGAGATTGGTTTGACGAGATACTAGCGACGAGCAACTAGCGACGAATTATAAGGAGGTTAGGATGGGTGTTCCTAAGAAGAAACGTTCCAAGTCGCGTCAGAGAAGCAGACAAAGTCAACAGAAGCTCTCTTCCCCTTCTATTGGTTATTGTCCTCAGTGCAAAGTTCCTGTCTTATCCCATTTTGCCTGTCCTGAATGTGGCTATTATAAGGGAAAGCAGGCGGTGATAATCCAAACCAAGAAGGAAAAAGAAAAGAAGAAGGAAAAAGAAAAGAAGAAGGAAAAAGGCTAATTATGCGCATAGCTCTGGACGCCATGGGAGTGGAAAAGGGCATAGCTATGGTCATAGAAGGGGCTGAAAAGGCAGTAGAAAGTAATCCTCAAATCGAAGTGATATTGGTAGGAAACAAAAAGAGGATTGAGGATCAGCTTACCCGTTATGGTCATAAGAGAATGCCCTTTTCTATAATTCATGCTCCCGAGGTTGTTGACATGACTGACTCACCGAGCATTGCGGCAAAGACGAAAAAAGACTCCTCTATAGCTGTGGCTTTGGACTTACTTAAAAAGGGAAAGGCAGAGGCTCTGGTAAGTGCTGGTAATACAGGAGCAGTAATGGCAACCGGTCTACTCAAATTGGGAAAACTAAAGGGAGTGAAACGTCCTTGTCTGGCAGTTATTTTTCCAACTTTGAATGGCAAACGGGTAATTATATTAGATGTGGGAGCAAATGTAGATTGCAGACCTTACCATCTTCTTCAATTTGCCTTTATGGGAAGTATATACGCCCAAAAGGTTCTCAAAAAAAGAAGGCCACGAGTAGGTTTGTTAAGTATTGGAGAAGAAGATAACAAAGGCAACCATTTAGTTATTCAGACCTCTAAACTTCTTCAAGAGTCTTCCTTAAACTTTGTTGGCAATATAGAAGGAAGAGATATTACCGGTGGGGCTGTGGAGGTAGTTGTATGCGATGGATTTGTGGGCAATATAATTCTGAAGTTTGCCGAAGGTTTTGCTAAAACCACTCTTACTATAATTGGCAAAGAGATGGAGAAGAGTTTACCAGAGATAGGCAGTGTTTTATCCAGAAGATTATTTGACCAGGTAAAAAAGGACCTTGATTATGCTGAGTATGGAGGGGTGCCTCTCTTAGGAATCAAGGGAGTATGCGTGATAGCTCATGCTGCTTCTTCAAGTAAAGCTGTTAAAAATGCGATTCTTGCCAGTTTTGAATTTGCCAGTGAGAAGATAAATCAACACATTGAGAGAGTTCTGGATAAAGGCTAAGGAGAATGATGAAAATGAGAAAAACTAAGATAGCAGGGACAGGCTCCTATCTTCCTGAAAAAGTGCTGACTAATGCTGATTTAGAGAAAATGATAGATACATCGGATGAGTGGATAAGGACTCGCACCGGAATCAAGGAACGGCGAATTGTTGCTCAAGGCCAAGCATCTTCAGATTTAGCTTATGAAGCTTCCAGGAAAGCAATGCAAGCTGCCCAGGTTAAAGCTGAAGAACTGGATATGATTATTGTGGCTACTATCACTCCTGATATGATTTTCCCTGCCACAGCCTGTGTTCTTCAGGAAAAATTAGGAGTGAAAGGAATAGCAGCCTTTGACCTGGAAGCTGCCTGTTCTGGTTTTCTTTACGGAATTACCATCGGAAGCCAGTTTATTGCTACGGGAATGTATGATAATATTTTAGTGGTAGCAGCTGAAGCTCTTTCAAAAATTATCGACTGGAAGGACAGAAGTACCTGTGTTATCTTCGCTGATGGTGCAGGGGCAGCAGTTTTGCAACCGTCTTTCGATAATAGCGGGATAATTTCCAACTATCTAGGAGCCGATGGAACAGGAGCAGACTTGGTGGGAGTTCCGGCAGGGGGCTCTCGGCTTCCGGCAAGTCAGGAGACGGTAAGAGATAGACAGCACTATATGAAAATGAGGGGGAATGGGCTATTTAAAAGAGCGGTCAAAGCGATGATTCAGGCAATAGATGTCTCCCTGGAAAAAGGTGGGCTTACTTATAATGAGATTGATTTTTTTATTCCCCACCAGGCTAATATTCGTATTATAAATCCCGTTGCTAAGCGGATAGGCCTGGATAAAAATAAAGTCTGTATAAATCTGGACCAATGCGGAAATATGTCGGCAGCTTCTGTTGCTGTAGCTTTAGATCAAGCGGTGAGAGAAGGAAAAATAAAGAAGGGAGATAAGGTGCTTCTTACCTGCTTTGGAGGAGGACTCACCTGGGCTTCCCTGGTTATAGAATGGTGAATCAAAATCCGTGATGCGTCGTGCGTGATGCGTATTGCGCAATACGACATACGATATACGCAATACGAGATTGTCCTGAGGCATATTTTGAGGAGTTCTAGTGAAAAGACAAGTAAGTGCAATTGTTGGTAGTCTATTATTAGTTTTATGTTTACCTAGCCTTTCCTTTGCTCAAAAGAGAATAACCAGACTCACTATTTTTCCCAATAACCAGGGGTTAGTAGAAGAAGAAAGGACAATAGTCCTGAGAAGAGGGGTAAATGAGATAACCTTTGGCAAAGTGAGTGACAAGATAATTTTGGATTCTGTCCAGGTGAAAGCAGAAGGATGTGAATTCTTAGAGCAAGAGTGTAGTTCTGATTTCTTACTCTCCTGGAAGATGCAATCTGAAAGGGAAGGAGAGGTTCAGTTACGGGTGCTTTATCTGACTGGTGGTTTAAGTTGGGATTTAAGTTACCAACTAGAGATAGATAAAGAAGCCACCTCTATGAATATATATAGTTGGGCAGGGGTAAGTAACAAGACAGAGATGAACTTTTTCGAAGCTTATCTAACTTTAGTCACCCGATTGCCTCTATCAGTTGATGAGAGTTCAATTTCTCCTGGGAATCTTTCAAAATCATCACTAGCTACCTCCTCTTCTATTTTGGATATTTCCTATCCTCTTTCTTATCCTGTGACTCTTAGAGCCAGCCAGGAAAAAAGATTTCTGCTCTTTTCTAAAAAAAATGCTCCGGTTACCAAAATATACCTCTTCGACTGGGATAACCATGGAGAGGAAGTGAGAGAGGAATTATTATTTGATAACATGAGCGAGGACGGGCTGGGTATACCCCTGCCTGAGGGGCGGGTATATATTTATCAGAATGGTTACGATGAAACAATGATTTTTTTAGGAGAGGTTCATTTACCTGAGGTTTCTCTGCAGGAAATAGGTAAAATATATTTAGGGCCTGCAAAAAACCTAAAAGGAGAGAGGATATTAGTCTATATGCAACCTGCAGAATCTGAACAGGATGAGCAGGGCCATAAAGTGATTTTTAACGAATACAGCTATAAAATAATCCTCCATAACTACAGGCGAGTACCTGTAACGATTGAGGTGGTGGAGCGTTTCTATGGGGAGCTGCAAAGTTTACAGAGCTATCCTAGTGCAGATGAGTTGAGAGAAGGGTTTTTCTTTTACCGAGTTGAGATTCCTTCTCAAGAGAAAAGAGAGATTGAATACACAGCGAGAACAAGATCGGCAAGTTTTGCTGGTAATACAACCAGGGAATAAATATAAGCGCTATACGCTAAAAGAAGGGAGGTCATAAATAATGGCCGTTTCTACAGAAAAAATACGTAATGTAGCCCTAGTAGGAGCACAGAGTGCGGGGAAGACATCTTTGATTGAGGCTATACTCTACCAGATGAAAATGATAAATAAGATGGGAAGCGTGGAGCAGGTAAACACAGCCTCTGACTACGATAGTGTGGAAAAAAAGCGTGGATTTAGTATTTACCCTTCTTTATTCCATCTAACCTGGCAGGATTGTAAAATCAATTTTCTGGATACGCCCGGGTTCACTGATTTTATGGGGAAATTAATTCCTATTCTTAGAGTTGTGGAGACAGCTTTGATGGTTGTTTCTCCCTCGACAGTTACAAATAGTGAGACCAGAAGAATTTGGCAGTATGTAAGCAAGGAGAAAGTTCCTCTTTTAATGTTTGTTAATAAACTAGATGAAGGAAAAATAGAATTTACCAAATTAGTGGAAGAGATAACGAAGGGGTTTTCTATCCCTTGCCTTCCTTTACAGCTTCCTTTAGTGCAGAATGATAACTTCTGTGGATTTATTGATTTGATTAGCTTAAAAGCGAAGATATATGAAAATGGTACAGTTAAAGATGGTCAGATTCCTGAAGAGTTAAAAGGGGACGTGGAAATATTGAGGAAAAAGCTGCTAGAGGGGGTGGCAGAGACGGATGATGCCCTTATCGAAAAATATCTGGAGGATGAGGAGTTGAGCGAGTCTGAGATAAACAAAGGATTGGCGGATGGTATTATTAGAGGTTCATTCATCCCCCTCATATGTGGTTCTGCGGTAAAGGCAATAGGTATTGATTTTCTCTTAGATTCTTTAGCTAGTTTTTCACCCTCTCCTCTATCTGGAAAAGAGATAACTGATAATGAATCACTATCTGCCTTTGTTTTCCAGACTCTTTCTGAAGCTCATCTAGGAGAAGTAAGTCTATTCAGGGTTTTTTCAGGCACTCTTTCTTCAGGAGGTAGTGTTTATAATTCGACCAAGAAGAAGGAGGAAAAAGTTGGGCAGGTGTACCTGCTAGAGGGTCTTGCACGGGAAGAGACTTCTCAAGTAATTACTGGTGACATAGGAGCAATAGTCAAACTCAAAAATACTGATACAGGAGATGCCTTTTCCAGTAAAGAGAATCCAGTAGTCTTTCCCCCTCTGGGTTTCCCTTCTCCTAGTACTTCTGTAGCCCTTAAACCCAAGGGGCAGAAAGATGAACAGAAGATGAGTACTGCTCTAGCTAAATTATTAAAGGTAGATCCTCTTTTTAAAGTGGAGATAGACAAGGAGTCAGGGCAGACTATTGTTTCAGGAACTGGCGAGGTACATCTGGAAATAATGATGGAGCGTTTAAGAAGTGAATTTAATGTGGAGGTAGCAACAAGTGAGCCTAAAGTTCCCTATAGAGAGACTATCGCTGCAAGTGCTGAGGCTCAGGGAAGGTTCAAGAGGCAAACAGGGGGTCATGGCCAATACGGAGATGTTTGGCTTCGCGTGAAGCCTCTAGCACGTGGAGAAGGATTCAAATTTGTGAATAAGATTAAGGGCGGAGCAGTTCCCTCTCGCTATATACCTGCTGTAGAAAAGGGAGTTAAAGAGGCTTTAGAAAAGGGAATTTTAGCCTCTTGCCGTGTGGTTGATATAGAGGTTACTCTTTTTGATGGTACTTACCATCAGGTGGATTCCTCTGATATAGCTTTCCAAATTGCTGGTTCTATGGGGTTGAAGAAGGCACTTGAACAGGCCAAGCTATTCCTTCTAGAGCCAATCGCTGAAGTTGAAGTTGAGATTCCTGATGAGTTTATGGGAGAGACAAACGGAGACCTAAATTCACGAAGAGGTCGTATTCTGGAAGTAGAGGCTTTTGCCGGACAACAGAGGATAAAGGCCTATGTTCCCCTGGCTGGATTACATAGCTATTCTACAGCTCTTCGCTCCATAACTCAGGGGCGAGGGACTTTTACAAAGAAGTTTTCTCATTATGAAAAGGCTCCCGATGAGGTTGTTCAGAGGATAATTGCTGAGGCGGAAAAGACAAAATAGCGTACAGTGAATGGTGAATAGTGAATGGCAAGAAAATAAGAAACCAGAATACGATTCACGATTCACGAAATACGATTCACCAGTTACAGTGATAGAGAGAAATTGTGCTGAGCTATTGTTATATCATAAACGTAAACTAGTAGTGGAGACAATGGTATGTCAGTGACGGTGCTGGACAAGTACAAGGATGTAAGGTACAACCTATTTAAATGGCGATGTGAGGCAAGTCTTATCCATAAGATTATTCTTGCCTTTGCTATGGCATGTTTCACAGGAATAGCAGCTCAGGTTAGAATTCCCCTTCCCTGGACGCCGGTGCCTATTTCGGCTCAAACATTTGCCGTATTACTCAGCGGAGTACTACTTGGCGGATGGTACGGTAGTTTGAGTCAGGTCTTCTATATTGGGGCGGGCATTGCCGGTGTTCCCTGGTTCAGCGGGGGAGGAAGTGGTATAGCTTATATCTCAGGGCCTACGGGCGGATACATAATTGGCTTTATTTTAGCAGCCTTGTTTATCGGTTATTTTATAGATAGATTTGTCAGGGCTAGAAGTTTCTTTGCAATCTTTGTTCTGATGTTTTTTGCCAATTTTGTTCTCATTCACCTACCCGGACTTCTTCAATTGAGTGTAGTTACTGGCATAAGGAATATTTATAAATTATTGAGCATGGGTACACTGCCATTTATAGTGGGTGATGTAGCTAAGGTTCTGGCAGCGGCAGCATTGGCAAAAGGTATTACTCCTAAGCAGGCTTATAATGGAGAGGTGGATGTAGGATTTTCCAATAAACAATAGCGTCTTCATCAGTGTCTATATAATATTGAGCACGAATAGCTATCCTTTTAAAGCCAGATTCTTGATAAAACTTTTGTGCAGTCGAGTTTGAAGAGCGAACTTCCAGAGTAACTTTATCCAGATTTTGTTTCTCCATTTCCTTAAGAAGGTATTGCAAAAGTCGACTACCTAAGCCTTTTCTCCTGAAGGATGGATGGACAGCGAAGGTAACCAGGTGGGCTTCATTCCTTATTTTCCAATATCCTGCATGGGCGACCAGAGAATGCCGGTATTCCATAACATAATAGAAGGCAAAGTCCTCTTTTTCTAGCTCCACAGAAAATATATTGGAAGACCAGGGATTAGGGAAAGAGAGTCTCTCTATGTGGCTAGCTCTTGGAATATCTTCTTTTCTCATTCGACGAATCTTTATCTCCCCCTGCAAGTTATTTACCCCTTTTTTTTATTACTGGAGAAGATATATAGAGTGGAGCTAGAGCGAAGGTATCATCTGTTTCCCCACTTTCTACATTTTTCGCTCCTATCTTAAGTAGAGTTTTGAGGTGTGCGGTCTCTTCCAGGAAGAAAAAAGAATAATTATCTGTTAATTTCATCTTATTAACTAGATTTTTGTACTGCTCAGGGATAAGGAAGGTTATCTTTTGCCCAGGAAATCTTCTTCTGATTTTTTCTTCAATTTCTTTCCAGGCGGAAAATAAGTATTTACTTTTTCTGTAAACCTTCCTTTCATCTTTTTTATAGAATGCTGTGTAAAATTTACCTCCGTAGGCTTGAAGAAGAGGACAAATTATACCCTGCCCGGGGAAAGATGCTACCCAGACATCGAAAGAAGGAATTCCTACCAGAGGGATTTTCAGGGTGAAGGCTAGAGATTTTGCTAAGCTCAAGCCAATTCGCAAGCCCGTAAAGGAACCCGGGCCCAGGATAACCACGATACCTTCTAAGTCCCGAATTTTTTTTCCTCTTTCTTTGAGCAGGATATCTAAAGAGGGCAGCAATCGTTGAGAGGAAGAATGAGGAGAAAGTATTTTTTCAATTATGATATCTTCTTTTTCTCCCAAACATACAATCCCCCTTCTTACTGAAGTATCTATCCCTAACAGGAACAAAACAGTTTCTCCATTTTTTTCATCACTTCTCTATAAGAAGCTCCATAAGCCTGCCCGCTTATTTTCCTTTTAGATAGGTTTACTATTTTAAGATTAATCTCCAGATATTCTTTAGGTAAGAAGTCCTTTATCTTCTTTGCCCATTCGATAACCACAACCCCCCTCTTTTCATAGAAATACTCCTCATAACCCAGGGAGAGGATTTCCTCCGCATTATTTAAACGATAAAGGTCAAAATGATATAGAGGGAGAGGACCGTTATATTCATTGATGATAACGAAGGAGGGGCTTTTAATCAAACTCTTAATCCTCAGGCCTTCGCCTATTCCCTGCACCAGGGTAGTCTTTCCGCTGCCTAACTCTCCTGTGAGAGCTACAATTGAGCCTGGAAAGAGATTTTGCCCAAGATTCTTGCCCACTTGTTTAGTTGCTTCAGGATTTTGGGTTACTGTAGAAAACATTTCTGGTTAGTATCTCGTATTTTTTCCCAGAGCATTCTTGTAGCTAGACCTACATCTGCTTCTTGAAATACAGCATTTATTACTGCTATTCCATCAGCTCCTGCCTCTAGGGTCTTGTCTATGTTATCCAGATTTATTCCCCCTATTGCTACTAGAGGGATTTTTATGAACTCTTTGACTTGAGAGATTATCTGTGTACCTTTAGGTGGACCAGCCTTCGGTTTACTCGAGGTAGAAAAGATAGGGCCTATGGCTATGTAATCAGCTCCTTCTTTTTCGGCCTCTTGAGCTTGTTTTATAGAGTGAGTAGACACGCCAATAATTTTGTGCTCTCCCAAAATCTGTCGAGCCATTCCTAAAGGCATATCTTCCTGTCCTATATGTACTCCATCTGCCTGGCAGGCTATGGCTATATCAACCCTGTCGTTAATCATAAAGAGAACAGGGGGCTTAACTATTTTTCTCATTAAAAGAGCTGTTTTCAAAAAGACTCTCAGAGGTAAGGTTTTCTCTCTCAGTTGGATTACAGTGGCTCCGTTGGCTATTATGTCTTTCACTTTTATTTCAAAGTTTTCTTTCTCTATCAAGTCAGAGCTGGTGATTACATAAAGGCTAAAATTATGTTTTTTGTATAGTCTCATTTCTATCTTTTTTTCCAGGCAGTAAGTTTGAAAACGAATTTTCCTGAATCGCTCTCCCATAAGGGGAGAAAGCAATTTGCCAAATTCCTCTAGACTTCTTTCTGCCTCTTCAACTCTTTTGAAGTTAGCTCTAATCATCTCTTTGATTTCTTCTCTTTTTTCTTCGGCGAGTTGCGCTCCTACATCTTTTTGAGAATTACGAGAACTTATCAGTTCTTCCCGGCTAAAAACAGGAGTCTCTTCTACTATTTTTGCCAGGGAATGGCGTAGCTCCTTAAGCTCCTCAGTAAAGGAGCGGTCGTCCAGGACAAATCTTACCGCATCTTCTATAACTCTTAGTCCCTCACTGGCACGATTAAGATTGGCATCTATTATTCGGTAGATAGTTCGGCGGGAGTTCATGATAGACTTTTCATTGCTTTTTAAGTATAATAGATATATATCTATTATTATCATACTATCTCTCAGGTGATGAGTCAAACTATTTCGGCTCTTTGGGTAGGGGGTTTACGTTTATTTTCAGGCCAGTTCTTACTAAAGTCTTGAAAAAATTAATAATCTGTTCAAATGGCTTTTTATGAACTTGATAATCCAATAATAAAGGGATAAATATGAAACCTAAGCTGGGGCTTGTTGCTCCATATTCTGACTTAGTTAGTTTGACCTGCGAGCTTGCTAGAGAGTTTAATAAAAACATCTTCGTTAAGGAAGGAGATTTGAGTGAGGGAGTTAGGCTTGCAGGAAAGATGGAAGAGAGCGGTGTGGAAGTAATTATTAGTCGAGGTGGAACAGCTTTGGTTATTGAGAATCAAGTAACGATCCCGGTAGTGGAGATCCGGGTGACCGGATTTGATATCTTAAGGGCTCTCTTTGAAGCACGAAAAGCAGGAAAAAAGGTGGGAATCATAGGATTTAGAAATATTATTTATGGAAGCGAGAGTTTAGGAGAAATTCTGGGCGCAAAATTAGTATGTATACCAATCAATAGTGAAAAAGAGGTTGTAGGAAAACTTCTCTTAGCACGAAAACAAGAAGTCGATATAGTAGTTGGCGACAATATTGTAGTCTCAAAGGCTAAAGAACATAACATACGAAGTGTTCTTATTGAATCTGGTAAAGAAGCTATACTTATGGCCATTGAAGAAGCAGAGAGAGTTGCTCTTGTTAAAAGGAGAGAAAGCGAAAGAACCCAGCAATTCAAGACAATTTTGGACAGTTCATCTGAAGGAATAATTTCCGTCAATAGTGAAGGAATGATAACCGTATTTAATCCAAAAGCAGAGGAAACTACTGGCAGAAGATTTGAAGAGGTCAAGGGGAGAAATATTAGTGAAATTGTTCCAGAAATTAAAATAAAACCAGTGCTAAAAGAGAAAGAATCTGTACTTGGTGACTTAGAGAAAATAAAGGATTTATATGTAGTCATCGATTGTATCCCGATATTGGTGAAAAATGAGGTAGTTGGGGCGGTTGCCACTATTCAGCCTTTAGCAGATCTGCAATCAACTGAACAAAAAGCCAGGAAAAAGCTTTATATGAAAGGGCATGTGGCTAAATATACCTTTGCTGATATAATCGAGAATAGCAAAATAATGAGGGAGACTGCGGCCAAAGCCTTAAAATTTGCTTCTACTAGCTCCACTATCTTAATCACTGGCGAGACAGGAACAGGCAAAGAGAGATTTGTTCAAAGTATCCATAATGCAAGTCAACAAAGGACAGGGCCATTTGTGGCCATTAATTGCTCAACCTTGCCCGAAAGCCTTCTGGAAAGTGAATTATTTGGCTATGAAGAAGGTGCTTTTACCGGAGCAAAAAGGGGAGGAAAACCTGGTTTATTTGAGCTAGCTCACCGGGGAACAATTTTCTTGGATGAGATAGCCGAGTTGCCATTAGTGCTTCAGGCTAGGCTGCTTCGTGTAATACAAGAGAGGGAAGTTATGCGAATCGGAGGTGAGAAGCTTATTCCAGTGATGGTCAGGATAATAGCTGCTACTAATAGGGACATAGGTAAACTTGTTAAACAAGGGAGATTCCGACAAGATTTATATTATAGGCTAAATGTGCTGCATCTTCATATTTCTCCTCTTCGGGAAAGAAAAGAAGATATCATGGTATTGACAGACTATTTTTGTCGAAACTTTACTAACAGCTCAAAATACAAACGTTTGATGGCCTCTTCGGAGGTCATCAAGGTTCTCTCATCCTACCAATGGCCAGGTAACATAAGAGAGCTATCTAACCTTGTGGAGAGGATTTGTGTACTGACTAAGGGGTTACGAGTTAGCCAGCAAGCCTTTATAAACCTCATTTCGGAGGAGCTAGGCAAAGAAAATATTCTTGAGTTTCCTTCCACTAAGGTTGCTCTGGAGGGAACACTTGAGGAAATGGAACGTCAAATCATAGAGAGAATGATAGAATCGGAGGGTAGAAGTAAATCTGATATTGCTAAGAGGCTTGGCATAAGTAGAACAACTCTATGGAAGAAAATTAAGGAGCTTTCCAATTAGTTCAATTTTTTAACCTACCTTTCAATGTGGGAATCTCTATTTTTCAAAACAGTTCTAGATTAATACCTATTTCATATGCTGTTTAAAATGTGAACAATATATGTTTACTTTTTAAACTTTATTTCTTTATATTCTATTTTTAACAGATAGATATAATAAGCGTTTGTTGTATATGAGGGATTAAAATAACAATAGTGGCCTTTTTGGCCACTATTGTTATGAATGCTGGGAAGTGAGTATTATTTTCCTTACATTGGCAACAAAATTGCTCTAATTAAACTGAGATTAAATCAAGGAAAAAGTTTTATGAAACCACAAATTAGGGAATTAGTGGAGAGAATTGGTGTAATTGCTGATGATCTTACCGGGGCTGCAGATACGGGTGTACAGTTTGCAAAGCGAGGATTGTCTACTTTGGTGATCATCGATAAAGACCACCAAGAAGACATTCTTGATCGTATGCAGGTTTTGGCTTTCAATACAAATAGTCGAAATGTTGCTCCTGAAATTGCCTATAAAAGAGTTAACAAA
>NJBQ01000091.1 GCA_005223095.1 Candidatus Aerophobetes bacterium Ae_b3a | reverse complement strand
CTGGAAAAAGAAGCAACTTCTACTTCTATCCCTTCTTCTTTTAGCCGGTAGTAAGGGTAAAAAAGTTCCCTGTCCTCTGCTCCGTCGGCACTGATAATTAATCCTTTCATCCTTTAACCTCCTATGTAGTTAATTTCCTAGTTTCGCCAACTTTAAAAATCTACGCTCTCTCAGCTTGCAACATCTATCCTTTTGAACTTCACCCCCTTCTTTAGCTCTCCTGCGCTACCTTGTAACTTTCCGCCCATTCCAGACTTAATCGTAATGTGTCAATAGTATCCTCAGGTTCATAAGGTGGTCTCTTTTTACCTGATACTGAATCAATAAAACATCTGCTTTCTTGTAAAAAACCACCGGCAACCAGTGTATCATCAGAAGACTGAAATTTCTCAACTCGATCTCCTTTGGTAATAATTACCTGGCTTTTTCCAAACATCCCGCCAAAAGTCTGGCAAGTACTATCATCAGCAATAGCTACACTTCGCTCTGAAGACTTGCCCCCTGCCAAAGTAAAATACATGATGCTCTTTTGCCCCTCTTTATGCTCAAAAACAGCAATGCCGTTTCCTGCACAAGCTGGAACTCCTGATATTTTATTTGAAGAAAAGTAGGTTTTTGTAACTTTCCCACATATCCATTTTGCCAGATCAACAAAATGTACTCCGAATTCCATTATTTCTGAGCCTAATAGCTTAATTTCTTTTTCTATTATTCCATTGTAAGCTGCTTTATCCATATTGACAAATTCTCCCCTTATTTTTTCTAACAAGAAAATATTTATCCTTTTCTGCTGGGAGAATTTTTTTACTTTTTGATAGGTTGGTGAGAACCTGCGGTTATAGCCATTGAATAAAATGCGCGAACTTTGACGAGCTTTATTGCACATAGCCTTTGCCTCATCAACATTCATAGCAATAGGTTTTTCGCAAAATACATGATATCCCCTTTTTAATGCTGTTATTGTCATTTCCTTATGAAAAATAGTTGGGCTGCAAACATAAACTGCCTTTAAATTTTCCCTCGCAAACATCTCCTCATAGTCCTGGTAAAAATTTGCCCCAATATCAGAAGCTAAAGACAATTTTTCTTTAGTCTTTGTCCGGGCACAGATTCCTTTGATTTTGACTTCCTTTATCCTTAACAAGCTCGGAATATGAAACTCTCTAACCACTCTTCCTAAACCTATAACACCGATATTTACCATTTATGACCTCTTTCTTCATTATTTCATGCCCGTTAGAGTAATACCCTTGACAAAGAATTTCTGAAGAGATAAAAACATTATAACTATAGGGACAACTACTATCACACAAGCGGCAAGATATTTATCAAACTCAATAAAATACGGATCTATAAGCGAAGCTAATCCTACAGTTATAGGAAATAATTTTTCCGTACTAGCTACTATAAGGGGCCATAGCAACTCATTCCATCGCCACACAAACTCAAGAGTAGCCAGGGCAGCCAAACTTGTTTTTAATAAAGGAAGGGCAACTCGCCAATAAATCCCCAATGGAGTGCATCCATCTATTTTAGCTGCATCTATCAAATCTCTGGGTATATTTCGCATAGCTAACAGCATAAAAAAAATGCCAAAAGGATAAACCATACGAGGGGCTATCATCCCCAGGTAAGAATTAAGCAAGTGAAGTTTAATTATCAAAAGGTATAAAGGAATAATAAGTATAGTGAAAGGGATCATAATTAGACAAATTGCTGCCCAGGAAAGAATAGTCCCAATTTTTGAAGGATATGTGACAATGACAAAGCCAATCAAACTACTGGTAAAAAGCGCTATAGTTACAGAACCACCAGCATAAATAAAGGAGTTTATGAAAAAGCGTATCCAGATAGGCCTCCATACCTTAATATATCCTTCCACAGACAATAGATGTGGCCACCAAGTAGGAGGAATTCGGATAATCTCACCTGCGGTTTTAAAAGAGGAGGAGAACATCCAATAAAGAGGAAAAACATAACAGAGTAGAATAACAAAAAAGACTCCACCTAATACTAATTTCCCCATTTCAATTTTGTATTTTTCTTTCATCGAATTTATCCATTCATAAAGTTAATTAATATTCGAATTTCTGCCGAATAAATTTAAACTGCAGGAGAGTAACTCCTAAAATCATAAAAAATAAAATTATTGCTGCTGCGCTGGCATAACCCATTCGATTATTATCAAAAGCATTGAAATATATATAATATAACATAACATTTGTAGAGTTAATCGGCCCTCCGCGACCTGCTTGTGCGGTCAGAGTCATAATATATACAGCTTCAAATGTCATAAAAGCGCTAATTGTACTTGTAACTGCAACAAAAAGTGTAGTTGGAGTGAGTAATGGTAAGGTAATTGCTCTGAACCTCTGCCAAGCGTTTGCCCCATCGATTTCTGCTGCTTCATAGAAAATTCTGGGAATGGTTTGTAATCCGGCAAAATATAAAAGTATTACATAACCAACTCTTTGCCAAATTTGCATAATTCCGATAGAGGTCAAAGCTAATTGTGGGTCCTCCAGCCATCTTATTGGCTCCTTGATTCCGGCTTCAATTAAAAGAAAGTTAAATATTCCGAAACGGGAGGGATGATATAAAAACTTCCAGAGTATTCCTATGGCCACTATTGGTAAAATATAGGGAATATAGAAAGATAAAAGGCCCAGCCTTTGAAATACTCTACTTTTTATTTTATCTATCATCATACTTACTGCTAATCCTACTACTATCTGGGTAGGAACAATTAATGCCGCAAAATAAAGGGTGTTAAGAACAACTTTTCCAAAAACTTTAGAGCTAAATAGTGCCCTATAGTGAGCTAAGCCAATCCATGATTCTTTCAAACGGCCAACACCGCTTAATTGAAACCCCAATATAAATGTTCGAATAAGGGGGTACCACCAAAATAAAATCAAGAATGCGAACCCCATTATTATCACAGCCAGCGCGGTTTTATTTTCTGGAAGTAATCTTACATTCTTCACCTTATGCCCCTTTATAAAAAGAATAAGGAGGGCAAAAAACTACCCTCCTTATTCTATGTATTTCATTTCTCCTATACTAACCTTTTTGTGCTTTATACCACTCTTGGCCAAAGATGAAGCAGTCTTCCGATCGTCTTTGTAAAATCTTGTTCACTTCTTCCTCAGTTTCCTGCACTGTCTCA
This sequence comes from Candidatus Aerophobetes bacterium Ae_b3a, assembly GCA_005223095.1. Taxonomy (GTDB): domain Bacteria; phylum Aerophobota; class Aerophobia; order Aerophobales; family AE-B3A; genus AE-B3A. The sequence goes on along the minus strand of NJBQ01000091.1, from coordinate 6,073 downwards.
GCTATGGGGGCACCTTCCATAATTTTATCTACCATTGTCCCGAGAATCAACTTTCCTATCTCGTCTGGATAGAAACTATAAGGAATACCACCCTCTACCGCTTCTGCCAGAGCTCGATATGGATCTTTTCCAAATATCTCAGGTTTACGTGCCTCAATACGTGCCGGGATTAACCCTCTTAACATAGACCAACCTAATTGAAAATCTGGTGAGGTTATAAACTTGTAGAATTCCCAGACATCTTCTTTCTTGGCTGGGTCTACGGAACTTACAAATAATCCCATGCTGGGGCCATAGGAGCCATAGGGAGGGTTACCAGTAGGGGTTGGCAAAACTCTGGTTCCAAAAGGTGTATCCGGATAACTGGTTAACATGCTCCCAATCCACCATGTCCAGTTATAGACAAAAGGAGCCTTCCCCTGGCCAAAAGCTTCGTTCGCACTTAAACTTGTCCTGCTTGAAACCTTATACTTATCATAAATATCCTGCAAAAACTGGAATGCGTCTATGGCTGGTTTGTCAGCAAACATTGCCTCCTTCCCATTCCGGAAAAGAAAACCACCGTTCTGGAAAAGCAAAGCATTCCACATTGACCCTTCCCTTCCTCTTATAGGAAAACCCTGAATATCCTTGCTAAGGTCCGTCATTTTTTGAGCTACAACAATAAACTCATCCCATGTATCAGGAATATCTAAAGGACTGTAACCATAATCTTTCAGCATTTCCGGATTATAGAACAACACAGCTGCCATATCTCCATTGGGGAATCCATAGTATTTGCCATCCAATTTGTACATGCTAGCTTTAGGGCCGTACATTTCAAAAATCTGTTCTTCAGTGTACACCTCCTCGGAAATGGGTTGCAACACCTCTGCATTAACCATAACTTTAAACACATTCTCATCTATATAGACAATATCCGGCCCTTCTGCCTGCGCTATAGCACCCGCTAACAATTTCTGTTGTACTGCGTCCTCAGGTATGCCTACCAACTCCACCTTGATATCAGGGTGTTCTAGTTCGAACTTTTTCACCTCTTCCCTACTATAATCCATTATCGGTTTTCGTACTGTCCACCAGGCCGTTATTGTAGTGCTGCCTAAAGCCATCCCACCCCAAAGACTCATTAAGCTCAAAACTACTAACGCCGCTAAAAGTTTACTTTTCATTCTATCACTCCTTTGTGATTTAAATGTCCGAGAGATTTTTTCTCCATTCTTCACCTCCTCTTTTTTATTTCTCGGAATTCAGTAACTGTTAGACCAATGAAACACTAATTTCAAGCATTATCTTGCAACAACGTTCTGAAACTCTTTTTTAAAATTTAATTTTTTCTGCCAACACCTCTAAATACTTTTTAGATTTTATTACCTCTTCTCTAAGATTCGGAATATTGCCTCCTACATCAATAGCTACATATCCATTGAATTGATGCTTCTTCAAAGCGGAAAAGAACTCCTCCCAATCGATTGTTCCCTTACCCAGAGCAAGATGCTCATTATCCCTCCCATCATTATCAGCAACATGTAAATAAAAGATTTTCTTTCCCAGTTTCTCTACACTTAAAGGCAGTAGTTCCTTTTGAGCATGCTGATGGGCAGTATCAAAAACTACACCAAAACCATTATCTCCAATAGCATCTATTAATCTAAGTGCTGCATCTGTATTGCTAATAAGCTCACCTACCCTTGGCTCTAAACAGAATTTTAATCCAGCATCTTTAGCCAAGGAAGTGCAATGTGCAAAAGTATCTACCAGCACATTCCATTGTTCTTGCCAGATAAAATCAGGCTCTAATTTAACTTTATACTCTTTCCCATAACTTAGCCCCTTCTTATAAGGAACCTCTCCAATGAACTTTAGCGGTGGGGTAAAACTATCTGTCTGAATAGTTACACAATTGAAATATCTGGCTATATCGATTCCAATCTTAAATAACCGCACGGCTTTATCTCTCCTTTTTTTCTCCAAACTCACAATATCAGGCAAAACAGGACAGAAATTCACAACTCTTACTCCTAAGTCTTCAATTGTTTTCTCTAATTTTTTTTTATCCTTAACAATTTCTTTTAAATTTCCTTCACCTATACCTTCAAGTTCAATGTTCTTGAATCCCATCCCAGCCATCTCTTCAATTACCTTGTAAGTATCGCCCATGCTGGGAGGATACCCATATTTACTTATTGCGTAAATCCAACAGCAACTAATCTCCATCTATTAATCTCCTTTTTGGCGCTTTAACCGACCAATGACTCTAAGTGTAGCTCTCATAGTATGTTCCCGTGTCAATTTCTCTGCAAGTTCGATGTTCCTGGATCTGATTGCCTCAACAATGTCTCCATGTTCCTTAAAAGAAGTTTTCCATGATGAGGGTGCGGAAAGCCCTAATCTTTGATATTTCCTTATAGGCATGATTATACTCTCGTAAAAATAAATAAGTTTTTTATTCTTGCTCATCTCTATTATTTTTCGGTGGAACTCAATATTTAAGCTTTGAATCTTTTTGAAGTTATTCTTTTTTATGATCTCTTCCATTAACTTAAGGATTGAATCTAATCCAGATACTTCCTTTTCGCCTATAACAGGAATGGCTGATCTGACGGCAAAACTTTCCATCATACTTTTCATCTCATAGATTTCCTTAACTTCCCGTATAGAGAGTTCCGAAACAAATGCTCCTTTCCTTGGCACCAAAGTGATTAAGCCCTCCGCCGCCAGGAGCCGAAAAGCTTCTCTTATGGGAGGACGAGAAATATTTAGCAACTTGGCCACTTGATATTCATTCACTTTTTCCCCAGGATTGAGATTTCCGGAGATAATATTTTCTCTCAGAACATCAGCAATTTCCTCACTCATTAATTTGACTGCCGATAAATCTGTTCTTATCTTTAATTGAGATATTGCCATCTTGTTTCTGACTCCTCTTATTGTTTATTGTCTACTGTTTACTATTATATACAAATTCTTATTTTTGTCAACACCCCAAATCAAATTTCTTAGGGAGAATGATGGCTTGACAATAGGAGATATTTCGCTATCTTACAGCTATCTAAAGGATTAAGCTTAAAGGTAACCATGCCAAAAGCACATATTTATACAGTCAGTGAAATTACTAGATACATTAAAAGGTTGGTAGAGGAAGACAATGCCCTACAAGATATCTGGGTTAAGGGCGAGATCTCTAACTTTAAGTTTCCCTCCCGACACTTTTATTTCGCCCTTAAAGATGAGGAAGCTCTTCTTTCCTGTATCATGTTTCAGGATAGAACAAATAGCCTAAAATTTACTCTGGAAAATGGACTGGAAGTTATGGCTCGGGGAAGTATCGGAGTTTATAAACCCCAGGGGAGATACCAGTTTTACGTAGAGGAGATACTCCCTGTAGGAAAAGGTGCTCTTTACCTGAAATTCGAGCAGTTAAAAGAAGAACTCAAGCAAAAAGGCTATTTTGAACCAGCACACAAGATTCCTCTTCCTTACCTTCCTCAGAGAATCGGAGTAGTGACTTCTTCTAAAGGAGCGGCAATCCGGGATATACTTTCTGTTTTAGAGAGACGTTTTTCTAATATCGAAATCATCCTTGCTCCTTGCCGAGTCCAGGGAGATGAAGCAGCTGCGGAGATTGCTAAAGCTATACAAGAGTTAAATGATTACGGTGAAATAGACGTAATGATTATAGGTAGAGGAGGAGGCTCTTTTGAAGACCTATTTGCCTTCAACGAACGAATCGTTGCAGAGGCTATATATGACTCTCGTATTCCAGTTATTTCGGCGGTAGGACATGAAATTGATTTTACCATCTCCGATTTTGTTGCTGATGAAAGAGCTCCTACTCCTTCGGCAGCGGCAGAACTCGTTATTCCTGGAAAGAAAGACCTCCTTGAGCTTCTGGAAAACGCAAAAAAAAGAACTCTTCAATTAATAAATAATTATCTGGAGATTTCTCACTCAAACCTGGAGGGAATAAGGAATTCTTTTCCTTTTAAACAACCCTACAGACCAATTGAGGACCTCAAACAAGGGATTGATGAATTAGAAAGAAGAATGATCTCCTATCTTGTTCAGAAAGGTAAATTGGAAAGAAACCGATTCTTGAACTTAACTCTTAATTTCGAACGCACCTCTCCCGGGAAAAAATTAGAACTAATGAAAGAAGAATTAAAAAGAAATATAGAAAAACTAGTTACTCTGGGACAATCTAAACGGGAAAAGGAAAGAGAAAAGCTGTTCCTCTGGAAGAATAGGTTAGAAGACCTCTCTCCTCTGTCTGTTCTCAAGAGAGGTTACAGTATCTGTTTTAGCCATCCTGGAGGAGAGACAATCACTGAGTATAAGCAGGTAAAACAGAAAGAGAAGATAAGGGTAAAATTACATAAAGGTGAAATTTATTCGGAAATCTATGAGATTAAAAGAGATTAGATCGGAGCGGAGGTAAACGGTGAAATATGAAGAGGCGATGGAGAAACTGGAGGAGATAACCCAGAAGCTGGAACAAGGAAATCTCCCTTTGGAGGAAGCTTTACAAAACTTCGAAGAGGGAATGAACTTAATTAGCTTCTGTGAAAAAAAACTAGAAGAAGCAGAGAAAAAGATCGAGGTCTTGATAAAGGAAAAGAATAAGCTTAAACTAAAAAAGTGGAAGGCAACTGAAGCTGAAAATGAAAAAGTAGCCAAGAAAGAAGAGATAGACAACGAAATAGAAAAGAAAAAAAAGCAAAACCTCCTATTTCCCAAAGAAGAAGATTGATATGACCAGAACAATCTATTATTTCATTACTCATCCTTTATTATTAAGTGTTTTCTGGGCCTGGATTGCTGCTCAGACTATTAAGGTCATTGTTTCCTCAGTCAACGAGAAAAAAATAAGTTTGCATCGTTTTATAGAGCCAGGAGGAATGCCTTCTTCCCATGCCGCAGCGGTGGTGGCCTTACTCACCGGAGTAGGAATAAGAGAAGGGGTAACTTCTACCCTTTTTATTGTTACCCTGGTTCTTGCCTTAATTACCATATACGAAGCCATAGGAGTCAGAAGACAGTCAGGAAGACAGGCAGAACTCATTAATGAGTTATTTCGTTATCTAGCACGACGTCGCTCCGTAAAACATCAACTAATAGAACAATTAGGGCATAACCCACTAGAGGCATTAATAGGGTGCATACTGGGATTTTTTGTGGCCTTGCTCTGGATGTAGCCAGCGAAAATACCTCAGGACAATCTCGTATTGCCTATATCGTATGTCGTATTGCGCAATACCCATCACGCACAACAGAGTTGGTGAATCGTATTTCGTGAATGGTAAATTGTTAATCGAACCTTACAACCATTAACTTTCTTGTTTGCGATTCACTATTCACTAACGACCATTCACTGCTTTTGAGGAATGTCCTTCGGTAAGCATATAAAATCATAGAAGAACTTTGGAGAAAAAAGTGTCTAAAGTAGTGGGAATAATAGTAAATCGAGAAAAGAAAGATGCTCTTAATTATGCCTTCTCCATAATAGAATGGCTAGAAAAAAGGAAGATTCAGGTTTTTGTCACTAGATGGGGAGGGAAGAAAATCAATCGTGACGACCTGATAGCAGATAAAGAAGAAATAGGCAGAAGAGCGGAATTTATCATTAGCCTGGGAGGTGATGGAACTCTGTGTAGAGCAGCTCGAGACTTCGCCCCTTATGATATTCCTCTTCTAGGTATCAATCTAGGTGGGTTAGGCTTTCTTACCGAGATTCCCATCTCCCAATATAAGGAAGGACTGGCAAAAGTCTTAAGGGAAGAGTATAAAACAGAAAAACGTCTTATGCTGGAGGCAAGTATATTCAGAGACAAAAAGAAAATAGAAACATCCCTTGCTTTAAATGATATAGTTATCAGCGAAAGGGGCAGTCCCCGCATTATTAATCTTAAAACTTTCGTTTCAGAAGAGTTCGTCACCACCTACTCTGCCGATGGATTGGTTATTTCTACACCTACCGGCTCTACTGCTTATTCTCTTTCTGCTGGTGGGCCAGTAATTCACCCTAGTCTAGATGTAATAGTGCTTTCTCCTATTTGTGCTCATACTCTGGCTGTAA
>NJBQ01000090.1 GCA_005223095.1 Candidatus Aerophobetes bacterium Ae_b3a | reverse complement strand
ACTTTCATACTCAATTTTTCAACCGCTTTAGTGTTTCCAAAGTACTTACAAACATTCTCCAACCGAACCTCACCCATCTTTTATTATTCCCCTCCAGAGATTTTTTTTGTTTCTTGTTCATAACCTTCTGGTATATATAACACAGACGAACCCAAAAGGTTCTTTGTTGGGATTGATAAACTGGTGTTCTTGGTTAGGTGATATAAAACGGCATTTCCGGAGCCAAGTTCTCCTTCAAATTCTTTTCCCCTTATTGATTCCTTCTCCCATCATTCAAAAGACACATATCGGTCCACTGTTCATTGCTGGTACATTTGTGTCCCCCCGTCCCAATAGATAATGACGTAACCGTGATGCTTTGTAGGACTCCAGCCTGCGTAATAATTTCTTACCTGAACTGCCATTGTGTTCCCTCCCGGATAGTGTTTTCTGAAACTCCTTTCTGACCTCGTCTCTTGGGTGTTGGTCAATACTACGTTGAGAATTTGGGCTAAATGCGGTTTGGGTTTTGAGGTGTGAAGTGGTCTACTGAAACGCTTCTGTGACTGCATTTGGAAGGAATTAGAGCGTAAGTAACAAGCCGGTAGCTACGGCTTTCATGTGATTGATGCAGGTGTCTATTTGTCTGGCTTGTTCGGTGCCTCACTTTTGCCTGGCAACTGATGGTGAGGTAGACGTTAATAGGTCAATTTCTTCTCTCATCTGGTACCCTTTCTGGCTATTCTGGTACTTTGCAGGATCGCTCAATAAAAAAGCCCATTCTCTCCTTGGAAAGAATGGGCAATTACCACTCCGGATATAATTTCAGTAACCCAGCTACCATTTTAAAGGCCTGTGGTTTTGCGTCCTATTCTTTCGACTAGTTTGCCGTTGTCGCTATATCCTTCTCAACTTTTGAACAATCAACAAAGATCTGTTTCTTTACCAGCTATATCTGAGTATCTCATGGACATTGTTTAGTATAACACATAATAAATATTTGTCAAGTTTTTATAGATAAAAGACGATAAATAAGCATTATGGCAGTTTAGATGATGTTACCTCAAATAACCAGCTCAAATAGATTTTGAGATTTTTGATGCTACAATTTTGGCCCGAAAAGTCCCCTACCCTATCCTGCTCGCCCAGGCGGTAATGCCCGTTATGGTTATGTTGAAAGACGTCGACGCAGTGGCCATTTGGCATATTGGGATCTACTCATTAATTCACCAATCTGCTATGGGATTTGCTATTGGAGCAAGCAGCCTCAGACTGCACTGGGCTCCACATGGACTCTTATGGGGAATTCTCTTTGGTCTTTTTCCTGGGGTCAGTTATGGGGACAGGCGCTTCCCTTCAAACCTATTGTTTCTGTAGAACATCAACAATACGCTCCTTCTCAAATGGAAGCTTTACTGGTAGGGGTATGACATTTTTATTTTGTAGAAAGGGAGACATAGATCACCATCTATAGGAAAAATCTTTTTCCACTCCCTTAACTGCCCAACTCTTATCCTCACTAGAATCAGCATCTGAGTGGTTTCAAAAAAAAGATGGAATCGACTCATGCTTCCTGTTTAGGCAACTTCCATGCATACCAAACAATCAATGCAGCAAACACAACTTCTATAGTTGCAAAGAATATATAATGAGGATATGTTGATCCACCACCTATAACCCACAAAATAGTTATTGCAGCTGCGATGATGTTTGTCCAACGGTTTGCCCTATACTTCAATACCCGGGAAAGGAAAATCATAGCAATCGGAATCACAATAAATACTGCTGCAACCAACAAAAATCCATCAGTGATTTGCTGCTCTCCTATTTCCTCTAGGAACCCAGGTCTTATAAATGAAAGGATATCCGCAAAAACCATAATAAACATTAGAGATATCCATAATGTTGAAAGTTTCATCTTCACATCTTTCATTTCGGCGGTCTTTTTGTTTGTATTCATTTTTTTCCTCCGCTATAACACTTCATTTTTTTGTGGAAAGCTCCTAAAAGAGAAGATAATCTTTTAACACTTCTCTCTTTGACAAGCTTTCCTTTTATCCCAGTTAAGGACCTATTTACTTTTCACCTCCTTTCTGCCCTATTTTTAGCTTTAGTAATTTGCTATGAATGTTTATTCTTCTTTAAAAGAAAAGAGCCTACGAATTAGATTATCAGGGGATGGGATTATGCGCGGAGAACTGTTAGCTTACCCCTGATATTCCCATAAGCTCCATTACAAATAAATAAAAAAAAGGATGGGCAACGCATAAAAGCATTACCTATCCTTTATAAGAATTACCTTATTAAAGCTATCCTTCTTACAAGAAAGAATTAACCCATTTATTAGAGAGTTGTCTGTTCTTTTCACTTCTTCACCCTCTTTAATGGTTAAATAACTTTGTTTTCAGTTTCCTTTCTTTTAGTGCTTGTTCCTAAATCTAAATATGCTGATCCATTTATCATCTAAAACTCACCTTTTCTCCATCACTTAGTCTATAATTTAGGCCAACCATCCGACCATCATATGTATTTGAACTTCCAAAGATTTTAGCTCCTTTGATCTTACTTAAACCTAACTTTTTCCCAAAATCTTCAACAGTTATTTCCTGATTTCTTGAAAATATTAGAGGATCCCCATCTGTTTCTCCATCCTTAAAGCAGTATATTCTCATAATATTTAGTAACCTATAAACTTCTTCTCCAATATCAGTGGGAGAATTTATATCAACTACATTACATTCTTCATAGTCAAATTTTGTCCACATAGCTACAAAGGACGGCTTTTCTATTATTTCATCTTTTGGTCTGTATTTATGATTTTTAGCTTCAGAAACTTCTCTTGATATTATTATAAGATAATCTTCAAGAGTAGATACAACAGATCTTAATTCGTTCTCATTCTTCGCAGTAATACATATTACATCAGAATTTCTTATGAAACTCATTTTATTTCTGTCATTATCTCCACTATATAAGGCAGGAACTTCAACAAACTGTATTGGAACATCATTATACGCGAATATGCTAACTTCGGGTTTATATGTAGTAAAGGGTACTTCGGATATCTTTATGTCGCGACCTGTTAAATTATGCACTAAGGTGCTTTTACCAGAGTTGAATTCGCCTATAATAACAACTTGTCTACTATATCTAATTAGACTATATATATTCTGAGAAAGTTGTCCTTTCTTTGTAAAACTCTTCTTTTTTAAAATAGCCAATTCTTTTTTGAATTTTGTTCTTAATCCTAAATCTCTTGCATCTCTTGGGTTAAGTCTAACTAGTTCTTCTAATAGTTTAATCCTCTCTTGCTCTGTACTTACATAGTCCAATTCTCGTTTTTTTAATCTAAAAGCAATATTCTGATTTTTCATATTAGTCACTATAACAAAGTTGCTATAATATTTGAATGTATTGTTATTCAGAGCCTCACACAATAGGAATTCGGAATTATACTATTGGCAAACTCACATAATGTGCTGACCTGCCCCCATTAACTGTACCACTTATTAAATTAGAGTCAACGGAATAGTAGCCTTCGGAGCAGGTGCCCGGTAGTTTAAGGCACTATGCGGCTGTAGTCTCCCCAAACCCAGATTGACAAGTGCTGAGATTTGGGTTACGTTGTTGTCAGAAGATGCAGGGACAACATCGTCTACTCGCATTCCAAAATTCGAAGGATATCCGGCTCCGTGGGATACCAATCACTTATCTACCAGTGCTGCGGGCATTCCCCTTAGAGATAGAGCGATATGAAGAGACTACTGTTGGTAACTATCCTAGCTATTACAACTGTCCTGATGTTGGGGAGGAACAACTGTGCTACTGGCCATGAGCCAGCCACTGAAAGAAACTACCGACAGGATATGAGAGATTTCGTTCAAGGCATTAGTGTCTACGCGAAGCGGATTAAACCCAACTTTATCGTCATTCCCCAGAATGGGCATGAACTACTGACTGAAAATGGGGAAGAAACTGGGACACTTGCACTGACATATCTGGATGCAATTGATGGTGTGGGGCGGGAGGATCTTTGCTACGGATATGATAGCGATGATGCAGTTACCCCAGCATTGGAACGTGAGCACATGGTCTCTTTCTTGGACATTGCCGAGAAGAGTGGTGTTGAGGTTTTAGTTACCGATTATTGCTCAACCCAGTCTTTTGTGGACGATTCCTACTACCAGAATGCTGCAAGGGGCTATATCTCATTTGCCGCCGATCAGCGAGAGTTAGATAATATTCCAGACTATCCGGAATATCCTTACAATGTTCATGTTTCTAATGTTACTTCATTGAGAGAAGCAAAGAATTTTCTGTGTTTGATTAATTCAGGTTCGTTTCCCAGCAGAGACGCCTTTTTGCATGCCGTTAGGGAGACAGACTACGATATTGTTATCATTGATTTATTCTATGAAGACGCTGTATTAAGCAGTAGCGAAGTCGCATCATTGAAGATCAAAGCCAATCGAGGGTCTCGCTTGATAATTGCCTACGTGAGTATGGGGGAGGCAGAAGACTACCGCTATTATTGGCAGACAGAATGGGAAACAGACCCACCTGCATGGCTGTCAGAGGAAAATCCTGAATGGCCTGGCAACTACAAGGTTCAATATTGGAATAAGGATTGGCAGAACATTATTTACGGGAAAGATGATTCCTACCTGAAGAAGATTCTCGATGTGGGATTTGATGGCGTGTATCTGGATATTATTGATGCCTTCGAGTACTTTGAGGATCAATAGATTCAAAAGTGAGGCTGGGTGACATTCTGTTCAAGGAATGAGTGGAATCTGTTACGCTTAAGTGTAATCTTGACGAAAAGTCTGAGCAACTCAAAACGACAGGTCCGACTATGACCGCAACATAAAAAGTAGTCTCTACCACATTCTCCAAACGAGATTGGCAAGGGCTAAGATTTGGCTTATTCTTTCTTCAGGAAATGTAGTTAGGCAGCTTCGAAATAGGTGCTGCGTTCAGATATAATGAGCTAGACGACATTGTAAATGGAAAACAAATGAAAACAAGGATTTTTCAAGTTGATGCCTTTACAGACAAACCGTTTACAGGAAATCCAGCAGCAGTTTGTTTACTGGAAAGCCCTCAATCAGATTCCTGGATGCAAGACATAGCAATGGAGATGAATCTATCTGAAACTGCCTTTTTACTCAAGATCCAAGAAGGGTTTAGCCTAAAATGGTTTACTCCAAAAACTGAAGTCTCCTTATGTGGTCATGCTACCCTGGCCAGTGCACACATATTGTGGGAAGAAGGAATACTGCAGCCAACGGAAGAAGCAATATTCCTCACAAAGAGTGGGAAACTGGTTGCCAGAAATAAGAACAATGGTATTGAAATGGATTTTCCCTCTATGTCTGTGGAAGATGCAGATGCTCCCAGAAGCCTAATAGGAGCATTGAAGATAAAGCCATCCTATATTGGCCGATATGTACTCTCCAGCGACGCATCATATTTAATTGAAGTTGAGTCAGAGGATACGGTTAAGAACATGGATCCCAATTTTGGCAAATTAAGATTAGAGGATGCAAAAGCAATAATAGTGACCAGTATGTCAAAATCAAGTGATTATGATTTCATCTCGAGGTTCTTTGCGCCAGCACTTGGTATTGATGAAGACCCGGTCACCGGGTCGGCACACTGTTACTTAGCCCCATATTGGGCTCCTAAACTACAGAAGAATGAGCTAGTGGGATATCAGGCTTCTAAAAGAAGTGGCGTTGTTCACTGTAGAGTAAGTGGTAATCGTGTTTTCTTAAGAGGAAAAGCAATTACAGTTTTCAGAGGTGAACTGAACATTTAGACAGAATTGGATTCGTGACTTCACGGGATTTGAACGGGTCACATTGATTTATCTTCAATACACAAAATCCCTTCAAAACCCAAATTGACAAGTGCTGAGATTTGGGCTAGCTTTTGCACATCAAGATATAGTCAGTGGATTTTCCGAAATGGTGCAATAGGCAACTCAGGAGCTCCAAGAATAAAAGAACCCTGGTCGCACAGATAGGAGATAATCGTGGAATTCATAGATCTTATCCGAACTGATAATACTATCCTACTTGATGGGGCTATGGGAACTGAATTGGATAAGCACGGTTTAATATCCCAGAGTCACAATAATCTTACCAATCCCGAGGTGGTACTGGAAATCCACCGAGCCTATGCCGAGTCTGGATGTCACATACTCACCACTAATACACTGACGATGAATCGTATCTACATTGAAACCCACCATCTAAATATAGGTGTAAAAGAGGTGAATCAAGCTGGAGTTGAACTAGCAAGGCAAGCTGCTGGTGAGAATCAGTATGTGCTGGGGGACATTAGCTCCACGGGTCAGTTCCTTGAACCCTATGGAACTTACAAGGAGTCCGAATTCTACGATGCATTCAAGGAACAGGCTGGAATTCTGGCAGAAGCAAGAGTGGATGGGTTTATCATTGAAACCATGTTTGATCTACAGGAAGCATTATGTGCTCTTCGTGCATGTAAGGATGAGTTTTCACTCCCGGTGATTGTCTCGATGGCGTTTAGTACTGAGACAAAAGGAGGAAGGACGATCATGGGAAATACAGCAGTCGAGTGTGCTACAAAACTCACAGATGCTGGCGCAGACGTCATTGGTGTGAACTGCGGTGATCTTAACCCTTCTCAGATGGCCATGGTAGTATCGGTACTCAAATCAGCAACATCACTCCCTATTTTGGCGCAGCCCAATGCAGGAAAGCCTAAATTAGTTAATAACCGAACATTATTTGATATGGATCCAAAAGATTTTGCGACAGGTATTGCTAAATGCTTGGATGCAGGGGCACATCTTGTGGGTGGCTGTTGTGGAACAACTCCTGAACATATTCGCACCCTTGCTAATCTGTTGAATGAAAGATGCTAAAACCACACGCCCCAAAAACCAGATTAACAAGTGCTGAGAGAGTAATAAGTTGATTAAGGATAATTTAAGAAAACAGGCAGAAATTAAGTTTACCTCCCGCAAAGCCAAGGAAATATTGTCATTTTGGTTTGGCGAAGATATCTCCTACGACGAAGAAATTGTACTCAAAGAACGAGTAGAGCACTTCTGGTTCACTGAAAATGAAACACTCGACCGACAGATAAGGAAGAGATTCAAACAGGACCTAGAGGCTGTCACAGACAATATAGTGAATGAAATACGGGATACATCCGAGAAACTTGCCATGATGATTCTGCTGGATCAGTTCTCAAGAAACATGTTTAGAGAAAGTGCTCAAGCATTTGCCCGAGACCATCTGGCACTGAGGCTGGCCAAAGAAATGGTAAATAGAAATGAAGACACGAAGCTTAAGCCGGTTGAACGAGTTTTTGTGTATCTTCCGCTAGAACACTCAGAGGATCAAGCAGACCAGAAACTCTCGGTCAAGAAATTCAAAGGACTTCACCGGCAAGTAGCCCAAGAGCTGAGAAAGGTCTATCAAGTATTCTTGGACTATGCCATAAAACACAAGGTGATCATTGATAGGTTCGGTAGATTCCCCCATAGGAACGAGATACTGGGAAGGAAGTCAACAACCGAAGAACTGGAGTTCCTAAAACAACCTGGCTCTCACTTCTAAGGATAGGCTGTAATATTGACAAGTGCTGAGATTTGGTCTAATATTGACCTGTTGGTGGGGTGAAAGTAGATAAAGAGATTACTGGAAAAAGAAGGTTTCAGAGTCAGGCAAAAAGACAAGAAATACTTTGTAGAGAATTATCAAAACTACACCAAATGATAAGGGGGTGAAAAACAATGAAGAAAGGGAAGTCCAAATATGATTCCGGTATGGCTGGTTTCGTCTATTGTGTAGGTTTTATTGGTGCAGCAGTATATTACATATCTCATGCTACAGGTTTCGGGATGGGAGTTATAGGTTTTCTAAAAGCGATTGTCTGGCCAGCTTTTCTTGTTCACGGATTGCTGGGATTCTTGGGGATGTAGAAGTAATAATCGAATAAAGATGTCCCCTTCTTTAGAATTATAGTCGGTTCTTAAAAATCAACAAATTATCGAACCCCAAGAATGCAGAGTGCTTTTGATGTCTTGGCAAAACCAGATTGACAAGGGCTGAGATTTGCTCTCACTTTTCTTGGCAGGATGCTCAAAAGAGACCCTCCCCTCATTAAACATTTCCGTTATGAGGGAAGGGCATGTTGATGGCAAAGAACCTAAATCTCTTATTTCTTGCCAGCTTTTCCACCCAGAATGGCCTTGGCTGGAATCACTAGTCCGATAACAAGGAGCACCAGGCCAATTAGCATTAATACCGTGCTCATTAGAGATGCCAGAGCAATGTAATAAGCCACATTGCTGCCCCAGACTATGATACCCGGCACCAGAAAGGCAAACCAGCTCCACTTTTCACCCTTGCGGTAGCTAGTTAAGGCCAGGAAGATACCAAGGATGGATACTGATAAAGCCATTGCCGCCGTAAGTCTGCTGCTCATTACCTGCAGGTCCGCCGCTTTGGCATTGGCGGTCACAAAATCCGACCAGGTCTGTCCGGTAAATGAGGCAAAAACGGGTGTGGTTAGGGCTTTGGCCGCGAAGAGCCACATCAAGCCAAGAATGAGTCCATACACCGCCATCACTAGCATGACTATGGAGCCAGTCTTGAGTACCTTAGATTCCATTTTTTCTCCTCCTCTTTAGTCTTGTCTCTTTCTCAGTCTGTTGATTCCCCTATTGGTTTCTTCTTTGCAACTGTTCTCTCACCTCCTCACGCCTTATTTCAGACTGATCCTTTGCTTCAATGACGTTTCCTCAATATCTTTATCCTTACCATTGGCAAGAATCTTTAAGGATTGTGTTTCTTTAGCAAAAAAACAAAAACCCATTCTCTCTCTTGGAAAGAATGGGCTCATCGATGGATAACCTTGGTACGACATTTGCTTTGCAAGTATTTTCTAACCAGCTCGAGGCCTCCTTTGGCTATGTGATCTGGAGTGGGAGCAAGTTGACGCCAGACCTTGGCGGCAGCTCCAGCCCCGCCACCAGCTTCAGGCCAGAAAGATTCCACTGTAAGCCACCTTTTATATCCAATCCTTCTAAGAGCACCAAACACCCCTTCCCAATCAATATGCCCCTTTCCTGGAATACCACGATCAGAGGCACATACATGAAAGTGGTAAAGTCTGTCACCAGCTTTAAGAATGGCTGCGGGAAGATTTTTTTCCTCAATGTTCATTTGAAAGGTGTCCAAAAGTAAACCTACATTGTCCTTACCAACTTTTTCTAAGTATCTGAGTCCCTCTTGTGCAGT
>NJBQ01000089.1 GCA_005223095.1 Candidatus Aerophobetes bacterium Ae_b3a | reverse complement strand
AGGTTATCCGCAATCGGCTGATTGCGGCCAGCCGTGATATCAGGAGGACTGTGGAAAGGGCTGCCTACAGCCCGGTGCTCTATGAGGTGGTTGACTTCAGCTGCGGAATCTTGGACAGTGAGGCGAACGCAATCGCTGAGACCCCGGGATTGCCCTCATTCCTTGGCAGTTTGGGCTATGCTATCAGGTCAACCTATAACACAATCGGTCCTGACAGATTGAGCCCTGGAGATGTTATCCTGTGCAACGATCCTTACAATGGGGGAGGAACGCACTGTCCCGATATCGTTGTGCTGTGTCCCGCTTTCTATGAAGAGGAGATACGCGGATGGGCAGCCTTCCGGGGCCACACCGTTGATATGGGAGGGATCTACCCGGGAGGATGGTATAGCAACACCACCGAAGTATTCCAGGAAGGATTTCGCCTTCCCCCGATTAAGATTATAGCACAAGGCAAACCAAATGAAGACGTGTTCCGGCTGATCGGGGCAAACTCTCGTGTGCCTGATGCTGTGCTGGGTGATATTCGTGCTATGATTGCCGCCGTGCGAACCGGGAGTAAACGCTTCTGCGAGATCATCGATAGATATAGCCTGAGTGTCATACAGAGAGCCCTTCAGGAACTCTTCGATCAGGGAGAGAGGATGTCACGGGCGTCCATCCGTCGCATTCCCAATGGAACCTATTCTGCAGAGGCATTTCTGGATGGCGATGGCAATGACGATGCGCCGCTGGACGAAAAACTGCGGCTGAAAGTCACTGTAATCGTTGAGGATGAGGAGATGACCCTGGACTTTACAGGAACTGCTCCTCAATGCCGCGGCCCGATGAACGTCCCGGAGCCCTCGACCATATCTTCCGCCCGGTATGGGTTCAAGATTGTGACCACGCCGGATCTACCTAGTAATGAGGGGTTCTTCCGCCAGTTGAAGACGGTCATTCCGGAGGGTAGTTTCCTTAAGGCTGAGTTCCCCGCTGCATGCGCCATGTGGCCGACACCCACCACCACGATTCCGGATCTGATTCTCAAGGCGTTGGCACCAGCAATGCCGCATCGAGTGCGGGCGGGGCACTTTGGCGATTCCATGGCCAATTTCTTCTACGGGACAGATCCCAGGACGGGCAGGTATTATGTCTGTGCCGAGGGAGACGCCGGAGGCTACGGGGGGAAGCCGGATGATGATGGAGAGGCGGGGCTCTTCTCAATGGACTTGGGGGACACCTACAACGTCCCGGCCGAAGTGGTCGAGGTGAGGTATCCCTGGCGGGTGGAACGATTCGAGCTTCACCAGGACTCTGGCGGGCCTGGAAAGTTTCGCGGGGGACTGGGGCTGCGTCGAGATTACCGGATTATCGGTCATAAGGCGGGGCTCACGGTGACAACGGATAGGGTGAAGTATACGCCGCCATGGGGTCTATTTGGTGGAAAAGCGGGCAAACCGAGCATTACTGTTGTCCATCGAAACGATGGTAGCGAAGAGCGCTGGCGGAAGATCTCTAACCTGCCCCTGGCGCCAAACGAGGTGGTGAGCTTCCAGACCGGTGGCGGAGGAGGCTATGGATCTCCGCTTGAGCGAGAATCTGAGAAGGTTCTGCTTGATGTGATAAATGGTTATGTATCCTTACAGAAGGCTAGAGAAGAATATGGAGTTGTAATTAATCAGGATAGAATGAAGATAGATATCAAAGCTACTAAGCAGCTACGAAATAAGATGAGGAAGGTAAGCTGAGGAGTACTAGCATGCCCAGTAAGATTATGTTTGGATTTGAGAGAGGGGGTGAGCTGGTTGCCGAGCTAATGCCGGACATCGCCCCCAAAACCGTAGAGTCACTCCTGCAAATGTTACCTTTGGAGGCTACGGTCTATCACTCAAGGTGGTCAGGGAGGGAGATCAACTTTCCTCTGAAGAGCAGAGGCAAGATTCCCCGGGAGAAGCAGACCACGCAGACGAATACCGGTGACGTGATTTACTGGAAGGAGTGGGAGATGCCGGACTCAGAAGCTGCTGAGGCGATTGCAATTTATTATGGAGCTGAGATCAGCAGGGATCATCGGGGACAGTTGCCCGTCAATGTCTTTGCACGTATCCCAGCCTCCCAATGGAAGAAAATAGAGGAAATAGGCTTAAGAATATGGCAGCAGGGGATAGAGAAGGTTGCCGTAAGCGTAATTGAGAGTTAAAAGTATACCTGCCCTAAGGAGGAGAGGAATGGAAATCCATCAGGAGAGAATGGTAAAGGCTCAGGAATTGCTGGCCAAATTAGATTTCGATTTCATGGCCCTCTTTCCCAGTTCGAATATGCTGTATCTGAGCGGTTTCTATGATGAGCCCGGCGAGCGCATGCTTCTCCTTCTGGTGCCCCGGGAAGCCGAGCCCATCTTCCTTGTTCCCGAGCTGTATGAGGAGCAAATCAAACAAAAATCGCCTTTTCAGGATATCCGTATCTGGAAGGATAGGGATGATCCAACGGATCTCCTGCGGCAAATAGTGGTAGACTTAGCGGTGAGGGGCGGTAAGGTCCTTGTGGATGACGAAATGTGGGCCAAGTTTTTTCTCATGCTGAGGGAGGCGTTACCAAAGGCCAAGTTCTCTTTGGTTTCTCGGGTGATGGTGCCGCTGAGAATGCAGAAAACTGCGCATGAGATTCATTGCCTTGAGCAGGCAGGTGCCATAGTCGATGAAACCTTTGAGGAAATTATCCGCTCTAAGATTGCAGGGATGACTGAGCTTACTCTAGCCACAGCTCTGGAGGAGGCGATGAAGAAAAGAGGAGCAGAAAAGGTTGCCTTTGTATTGGTAGCGTCCGGTCCGAATAGCGCACTTCCTCACTATCGGGGCGGCCAGAGGAGAATCGAGCCGGGGGATGTAGTCATTCTGGATTATGGATGCCGAATTCAGGGGTACTGCTCAGATATCACACGCACAATCGTCTGCAAAGAAGCCTCTAAGGAAATCCAGGCTGTCTATGAAATTGTTGAGAGAGCCCAGGAGAAGGCTGTACAAGCAATAAGGCCGGGAGTTAAGGCTGAGGAGATAGATCAGGCCGCGCGCCAGGAAATAACGAAAGCCGGCTATGGTGAGCGGTTTATTCATCGGACCGGTCACGGGATCGGCCTTGATGTCCATGAAGAACCCTACATTGTCGAGGCAAATCATCTTGAGCTTCGACAGGGGATGACCTTCTCCGTGGAACCGGGGATTTACTTGCCAGGACAATTCGGTATCCGCATTGAGGACATCGTGCTGGTAACCCAAAGGGGAGCACAACGCATGAATCGATGCACACATACCTTACAGATAGTGAAATGAGTAGTGAAGTTAGACTTTGGCAAAGCAAGAGCAAAAAATAAGGCTGGGGGGAGGTGAAAACGAGGTAGGCCCGTAGCTCAAGACAAAGAAAGCCTTTTAAATAAAGAAAAGGGTTAGATAGCTTGATTTCTTTTTAGAAGCTTTCAGGGAAAAAATGAAGCAAGTCCTTTCATAAGGAGGGGATGATGGTGAAAAAACGGAGATATTTAGGTTTAATTTTGGTGGTGCTCATTATTGGATTATGCAGTTTGGTAGGTGTGGCTGTCGAGAATGTAGCGGTTATTAACGGTATGCCGGTAATACTGCCCGATCCCGGCGTGGCCATGGACTGGTATGATACCCAGGTGGCATATAACCTGTATAGCCCGTTAATCTACCCCACGCCGGAGGGAACGCTAAGGCCCCATATTGCTCTGGATTGGCAGCCAGTAGATGGTAAACTCGACTATTGGCGGTTCACCCTAAGGTCTGGGGTCAAGTTCCACGATGGTGGCGAGCTTACAGCCGAGGATGTCGTCTTTTCAATGGACAGACTTATGGCTATGGGCAAGGGCTATTCAGGGACGCTGGGAAAGGTAACGGCGAGCGCCGTTAGTAAATACGTGGTCGATCTCACCTTAGAGAAGCCTAACGCTGTGTTCCCAGAGACCCTAACGCTGTTCTGGCCTTTGAATAAGGATCTGGTGCTCGAACACATCCAGCCCGGTGACTATGGTGAGTTCGGAGATTACGGAGAGGCATGGTTGGCGGAGCATGATGCAGGATCCGGACCTTACACGATGGTGAGCCACAGCCCCGGTGATCGTCTGGAAGCCGTAAGATTTGAAGACTATTTTCTTGGTTGGGAAAGTTGGGGGCCGGACGAAGTTCCTGTAGAGAGACTTATCTTCATCATGGAGTACCAGACTGCAACACTGATGCTACTGCTCAGGAGTGGACAACTGGATTTGGAGGCCAACGGCGGTTTTAGTAGAGGAACGTTCAAAGAAATTGTGAAGGCGGAAGGCATCCACCTAAACAAAGTTTGGCCTGAAGATTGGACTGTGTGGATAAATACTACCGTGCCGCCTACCGACGATGTGCATTTCAGAAAGGCGATTCAGTATGCTTACGATTACCAGAGCGTGCAAGCGGAGTACGCGCCCTTTGGCGCTCGAGAAGCTGGAATCATCGCTTCATCGCTTCCTGGATACATAGCCATTCCTCCACAGCCGCGGCGGCAAAATCTGGAGAAGGCAAGGGAAGAGCTGGCGCTGTCAAAATATGACCCTGAAGAGGTTACGGTTGTCTATCACTACTGTGCAGGCCTGGAGGCCGAAGAGGAAGTCGGCCTACAATTACAGGCAGATCTAGCTAAGTTGGGAATAAAACTGGAGATAGCTGGTCCTCCCTGGCCCCAGTACTCGGCGGAGTGCGGAGCCCCGGATACAACTCCTAACCTGACCATTTTCTTGTTCCCCGCTACTTATCCATCACCAGATTTCTACTTGTACTATATGTACCATCCCGATAATGTGGGAGGGATTTACGCTGCTCACTGGTACGCCGATGAGGAGATCGGCGAGCTCATTGATCGGTCACGCAGCACCGTAGATTTTGAAGCAAGGGTTGACATATACCGGTCACTCCAGGAAAAAATAGCATCTCAGGTTCTGGCCTTCTACCCATATGAAATCCCTATGCTGTTCACCAGCCAGGATTATCTCATTGGACCCAAAGAGACGTTTCCGACCGTAGGTCCCTCGGTCAATATGCACAACTGGCGAATTAATCTAAAACTGAAGCAGGAATTGCGCGGGTAGTAGAAATAGCAACGAGGGGCGAGAGTGAGATAGTAGATTCTCGCCCCCCTCCTTTATAAGGATGCTATCCGTTGAGTATATGCCAGGGAGGGTAGGTTGGCTAAATACATTATTTCGAGACTCTTACAATCACTTTTTGTTTTGTTCGGCCTTTCTCTGCTCATTTTCTTCATTGCCAGGGTCATGCCGGGTGATCCGGCTCGTGTAGCCTTAGGGTCTCTTGCCACGCACGAGCAGGTTCAGAACTTCAGAGAAGAGATGCATTTAGATAAGCCGTTCCCCGTTCAGTACTACTTCTGGCTCAGGTCCCTACTACGGGGGGATCTGGGCAAATCCTTGTACACGCGGCGTCCAGTGACTACGGATCTGAAGGCCTATATACCTGCAACTTTAGAGCTGATCCTCATTTCTTTTATTATGTCGCTAGTCATAGGTCAAGTAACGGGAGTTCTGGCGGGCTATTTCAGGAACTCCTGGTTTGACGGCCTGTCCCGGCTGATCTCATATATTGGGGTTGCCACGCCGGCCTTCGCGGTGGCCATCTTCTTCCTCTTATTCTTCACCTATACTTTGAATCTCGCTCCTGCCGTGGGAAGACTTAGCCTGGCAGCAGTCCCTCCACCTCGAATAACCGGTTTTTTCATTCTTGATAGTGTGATCGCCGGGAAATTCGGCACCGCTCTGGAGGGACTCAAGCATATTTTTCTACCCGCTGCCAGCCTGGCAGTAGCTAATATAGCACAAGAGGGAAGGATTACTCGCACCTCCATAGCTGAGAATCTGCAGAAGGACTACGTGATTGCTCATACCGTGTACGGCATCCCCAGGTGGTCTATTCTCTTCAAATACCTGTTAAGACCGTCGCTTATACCAACTGTGTCAGTAATGGGTCTGGCTTTCGCTTATCAGCTCTCTAACGCCTTTCTTGTGGAACTGGTATTTATGTGGCCAGGATTCTCCCGCTACGCAGTTACGGTAATGCTGAATAAAGACCTTAATGCCATTGTTGCAGTAGTTCTGGTTATAGGAGTTGCCTTCTTCCTGGTGAATGTTATTGTGGATATTGTAGTTTCTTTTCTTGATCCCAGGATCCGGCTGCAAAGGACAGGAGGATAAGTCTTGTTGAAAAAAGAGCTTCTTGTTGCCGCTTTGTCCAGGAGCAGAGCTAGTTTCTCCAAAGGATGGTATAAATTCTCTCGAAATCCCCTTTCCGTCTTAGGGCTAATCATTCTCTTCTCAGTCATTCTTACTGCCATTTTTGCCCCATATATTAGCCCTTACCCTGAGCATGCCGGAGCATTTACAAACTTTCGTGAATCAGGTCTACCTCCAAGCCTAACCCACTTTTTTGGAACCGACAGTGTGGGTAGAGATATATTTAGCCGTGTTATTTTCGGGTATCGGTTTTCTCTGGTCTTAGCCGTTGTTGTGCTTAGCTTGGCTATGCCTTCGGGCATCATCCTGGGTCTTATTGCCGGATACTATCGGCGCAGGTGGATCGAGATTGTGATTATGCGGATCACAGATATCTTCTTGGCCGTGCCTCCCCTGGTCTTAGCCCTGGCTATAACTGTGATGTTAAGTCCTAACTTGTTCAATCAAATGATGGCCATATCGCTCATGTGGTGGCCGTGGTACTGCAGGTTAGTGTATTCACTTACCACATCACTGCGTCACGAGTACTTTGTACGCGAAGCTGAGCTTACCGGAGCAAGCAAGGCGCATATCTTACTCAGGGAAATCCTTCCTAATTGTGTGGCTCCCGTTTTGACGAAGATGACTTTGGATGCGGGCTTTGTCATAACAGTGGGAGCCTCCCTGAGTTTCATCGGTCTGGGGGTACAACCCCCTAGGCCTGGTCTGGGAACGATGGTGGCCGATGGAGCCAAGAGATTGCCCGCCGAATGGTGGATGGCCGTATTCCCCGCGTTGGCTATCGTGATTGTTATATTGTCGTTCAATCTGGTGGGAGATGGCCTAAGGGATATGTTTGCCGTGGAGGAAGTGTAACTTTCAAGATGACACCGCTATTAGAAATAAAGAACCTACAGGTCCGGTTCAAAATCTATGAGGGTGAGCTGAAGGTACTGAACGGCGTGGATATGGTAATCGGTGAGGGAGAGAAGGTGGGTTTGGTGGGAGAAACAGGTTGTGGAAAGACAACCACCGTAAAATCAGTACTGCGGGTTCTTCCCACCCCCCCAGCAAGGATTTCCGGTGGGGAGATTCTTTACCGGGGGAAGGATATTCTTAAGATGAAGCCCGCCCAGATACGAAGCCTCAGAAAGGGGGAGATGAGTGCGATATTTCAGGACCCCCTGGCAGCCCTTAACCCGGTCTTTACAGTTGGTCATCAACTATATGATGTTATCAAGTATTCATCTGCAAGCCGCGGCCGAAAACGCCTGTCTAAGAAGGAGATAAGAGCCCGATCTATTGCTGTGCTTAAGGAGACCGGTATGCCAGATTCAGAAAGAATTCTGAGCAACTATCCCATACAATTGAGTGGGGGAATGAGACAGCGGGTTTGCATCAGTGAGGCTCTTAGCGCTTCAGCCAGGCTTCTCATGGCCGATGAACCTACTACAAATCTCGACGTCACAATACAGGCCCAGATCCTAAGACAATTAAGTGAACTGGTTGCCAAGAAAAAATCTTCCATCCTATTAATAAGCCATTCCCTGGGTGTGGTAAGGAATTTGACGGAGCGGGTATACATTATGTACGCAGGCAATATGGTGGAAGTGGCTAGGACCAAGGATCTGTTTGCCGATCCATTGCATCCTTACACCAAGGCACTGTTGAAGAGTGTTCCAAAGTTAACCGGTGAGGGTATAAGTCGGGGTATTCGGGGAAGGATTCCCAATTACCTTAACCCTCCTGCCGGATGCCGATTCCATCCCCGCTGCGACCATATGATGCCAATTTGCGAAAAGGAGAGGCCTGCCTTTTTCACCGGTGGAGACAGCGATAACCATAAGGTGGCTTGCTTTCTCTGTAGGAGATAATACCTTTGTCAGAAGAGATACTAACCGTTGAAAATCTGAAGAAGTACTTTGTTACCAAACAAGGCACGGTACGGGCAGTCGATAAGGTCAGCTTCTCAGTAAAGCAGGGTGAGACCTGCGGTTTGGTGGGTGAATCCGGCTCAGGGAAGACTACCATAGCTCATACTCTGGTGGGAATCTATGAACCTACTGAAGGAAGAGCCCTTTTTAAGGGACAGAACATAAGCAAAGTCTTCAATCAACGTCCCAAGGCCCTGAAGAAGGAAATCCGCATTGTCTTTCAAGACCCGGGATCGTCTCTAAATCCCAGACGGAGCATCAAGCAGATCTTGGAGCTTCCCCTCAAGGTGCATCGCATCTGCAATGACAGCGATCGGGTAGAAAGGGTGATGGAGCTTCTGAGAATGGTGGAATTGCCACCGGAAGACTACATGTATAAATCCCCGCAGGTGATAGGTGGTGGGGAGAAGCAGATGGTGGCGATCGCCAGGGCTCTTGCCCCCAATCCCTCCTTCCTTGTCCTGGATGAGCCGACCTCGGCCTTGGACGTCTCGGTGCAGGCCAAAATTATCAACTTGCTGATGCAATTACAGCAAAATCTCAACCTTACCTATCTCT
Organism: Candidatus Aerophobetes bacterium Ae_b3a; assembly: GCA_005223095.1. GTDB lineage: Bacteria > Aerophobota > Aerophobia > Aerophobales > AE-B3A > AE-B3A. The sequence goes on along the minus strand of NJBQ01000089.1, from coordinate 582 downwards.
TCATCACCCACGACCTGAGCCTGATGCGGAACATTACCAACCGGGTGGTGATTATGTATCTGGGTAAGATCAGTGAGGTTGCCCCCACGGTAGAGTTCTTCCAGAACCCATTCCATCCCTATACCAAGATGCTGCTCTCCTCCATACCGACAGTCTCTGATGAGGAAGAGAACTTCAAGCCGAAGGAGGTGATCTCCAGAGGAGAGATCGCCAGCCCGGTCAACGTGCCGTCCGGGTGCAGCTTTCACCTACGCTGTCCCCAGAAGATGGAGATTTGCTCCCGCGCCGATCCAACAGTGGTAGAGGTGGAGGCGGACCATTTGGTCAGATGTCACCTGTTCAGCGATGGAAGGAAACCAACCTAGCAGACATTAGATATGGAAAAGCAGTATGACCTGAAGGGTGAGGTGGGCAAAAGAGGGTAAACTAAATCATAGCAAGAACCTTACCCTAACGAGAAGGGGGAACTGATGACAAAAGAATTAATTGATACCTTTTTTGGGATGGTGCGGATTAGTAGTGAGTCAGGTGAGGAAGAGGAATTCATTGTCTATCTCAAAGACCTTTTTGCCAAGGAATTTA
>NJBQ01000088.1 GCA_005223095.1 Candidatus Aerophobetes bacterium Ae_b3a | reverse complement strand
TTGCTCCTTGCCTTAGTCCTTTTACTAGACTCCTTATTTCTTTATCCACCTCACAAGGGATTGCTAAGGGCTTATGGGTAGCCAGGATATTTATAGCGATTTCCCTGGCTCTTTGGCGGGCATCCTTTCCTCCTTCTGCCAGCCACTTCTCTCTATTAGACCTATCGCTAAGCTTGGGAAAGAAGAACTCCGACCTCATATGAGAAACTGTGTGTGATTCAGCCAGGAAATTTCCTCCTGGTCCTACCTTATCTATCACTTCCAGGGCCAGAGTATCCTCATTAATCTCTATTCCTCTTAGAGTTCTCATCACCATACCAATGATTTCATTGTCTATTACGTACTGCTCGTAGGCAACGGTAGTGGTAGATTCTAACATACCAGCAGAATTATGGATATAATTTGCCCCGGCCAGGCCCACCAGCAGAGCAGTAACCGCCTTTTCGTACCCTGCCTGGACATCCGGAATTTTAGACTCGGTAAGACCCGCCCAGGCATAGAAGGGGATATCATAATAGTGTGCCAGTTGGGCTGCAGCGATGTTTAGCACTCCCAATTCCACCGCACCACACAGAAACGACATACTAGACATATCAGCCACAGAGGGGATGGCTCCATAAAGGACAGGTGCACCAGGGCTTACTAGCTGCGTCAAAACTATTCCGCTGAGCTGCTCGGCATTCACCTGGGCTAAGGTGCCGGCTAGAGTTACCGGGGATGTAGAACCAGCCATAGGAGCAGAAGATAAAGCTACAGGGACTCTTTCTTTAGCAATTCTTATTAATATAGAGGTGGTAAAATCATCCAAGGCCAGAGGACTCTTCATCCAGGAGGTGATAAAAGAGATGATAGGTCTTTTTTGCAACGCTTCTTTTCCGCCAACGATTTTTTCTGCCATGCCAATCACTTCCAGTGCACTCTTCACCGAATAGGCCGAGCCCATAACGTGTTTTGAAGTGTTGCTTAAGGCAGCATAGTATTTATTGACATCCAGAAACTCCTGGGGAATATCCTGAGCTACAACCGGCCTTATAAAAAAGTGGATATTATCCAGGGCATCCACTAACCTGGCAATGTTGGCAATATCCTTTAGGAGCGGTTTCCTTACTTTGCCGGTTTCTAAATCAAGCACATTGAGTGCCGCCCCTCCCGTGCCAAAGTATACCTTCTTGTCCTCCAGAACAAGGTCGTTTTTCTCATCTCTGCCACAGAGGATAATTTTAGAAGGAGCTTTGTTGATGGCATCTTCCACCAGACTGGGGGGAATCCTTACCCGCCCTTGCTCAAAATCTACCTCAGCGTCAGCATCAGAGAATACTTGCAGGATCTCTTGCTGCCGGGATTTTATCCCCGTTCGCTTCAATATCTGGAGTGAGGCGTTATGAATCCTCTGCACCTCTTTCTGAGAAAGAATCTGGTATTGACCTCCTACCACCCCCCCTAACTGCACCTTCACTCCCCCTTGTTTGCTCAGCTAATATTGAATCCCATCCCTATCTCAGAAAATCTTAAACTGTATTGACCTCAACAATGACTTTCTCCTCAAAGATTCTCATCTTTATAACTAAGCAGGGATAGAGTTCTCCTCATTTCATTTCGAACAATCATTAACCCCCCATCTACATCCATCCCTGGCTTAGCCAGCATTTGCTCAGGATGAGTGGCCAGGGCAATATGAACAGAAACTCTGGCCGATTTATCAGTCTCATTACAACTACCACCAAGATAAGCATCAACTCCCTTTTCTTTACAGTAAAGCACGGCTTCGATAGAGTTATTGATTCCACCCAGATCCGGCATCTTGATTTGAACCATATGGCCCGCTTTTTCATCCACGAAGTCCTTTATATCTTCCAGAGTATTACACCATTCATCAGCTACTATTTCAACATTTATCTTCTCAGCTTCTAATCTCTGCCTCAGCTCCTTAAGAACCTTTATCTGGTTTCTTTTACTGCCACCATCAACAGGATTCTCCAGGCGTAACTTATAGGGTGAGGATATTTCCTCTAACCTTTTTATATAAGAGACGATCTTCTTAAAATCATTATGAAAAGCCAGGCCAATTGTTCCATAAACATCGAGATGAAACACCGGTTTATAAGATGCGGAACTCAATTTCTTAACCCTCTCTCTCAGCCAGAGAAGATACTTAGCTAATAATTCTCCTTTTTTACCTAATTTGCTTTCTAAATTGTTTATTAAACCGTGAGGAAGCACCTCCGCCCTTTTCATAATAGCTTTGTCGGCATTGGAATACCTTTCATCACCTGTCTGGGTAAATACTGGTATAGGTTTTTGGCTTAATTTAGTCTTATACTCCTCGGCAATTACCTCGGCCATCGTCTTTCCTCTTACCCTGGATACAGCTTCTAAAATCGCTTGAGTGACTCCGTATCTGATAGAAGGATGTAATCCCCTGTCTTGAATTTCAAGTTTATCGAACTTTTCCGCCAATGGTTTAAAATCAGAAATTTCTCTTCCCTCTAATCTTGCAGCGACATCATTTACTATAGTCCCGATGTACTTCTCTGTTAAAAACAGCTCATCGCGGCCACCGGCTCCAGAGTATTGAACTGAGACACAATCACCGAAAGCTACCTGCCCATCATCTAATAGAAGAATTATGGAAATGGCCTCTCCTGGCTGTCTAATTGAGGAAAAACCCTCTATCCTCGCCTTACCCAGGTAAGTAAAACCATCAGGCCTGGCACCACCTTTAATTGCCTTTTGGTCATCAAAATAAAAGCCGCTTAAAGTTGGTACAGCTAAGACTTTTTTAATCTTCATAAGACTCTCCTGTTCTTGGCCGACCAACTAACATCCCTTTTCCAATAGCATAAATATCATCAATAACCATCTGCAAGCTTGCTCGCCTATTTTCCCTCTTCGCCCTTTCCTCAATTTTTATTCTATGAAAATTGAGGATTTCTTTAGTAAATGGTAGGTTGCCAGGATTTAACAGCCTCACGGCTCCATTATTATCTCTTACCGGAAGAACTTTTCCCACATTAAATCTATTGGGGGCAAAGGGAATATCAACGAAACCTTCTTTAAAGGCTAAGATTGTTCCTATGGCAATATCTCCTTTACCCAGTTCTATCACCTTTTTTAAGATACACCTCGTTTCTTCCTTAATTATTCTTATCTCCTCTTCTAACGCTTCCCGAGAGAAGAATTCTTGATCCTTTAACATATTCACTATCTGTTTAGTGATCTTGATCCCTGAGATATTTGCCTCTTTAGTGGGGACTCCTAGTGCCTCATGGACAGTCTTGGAGATTATTTTATTGGCTTTAGCTAAGGAACCTGCTACTGCACCCCAACTTATCACTCCCGAGGCTCGTGCCTCATTCTTAGGAAAACCTCCCATCCACTGGTGAAATGCAGTAGTAATTAATATATTCCTGTAACCAAAATCGCTTAGAAATTCTTCGGCTAGAGAAGTCAAGCTCCTGATAGCAGCTACATCTTGAACTAAATTACCACATTGACCGTAGCCCAGGGTAACACTCTTCACCCCTTGCTCAGCAGCAAGCAAGGCTTCTATTATACTCACTGAATGTGAAATAGAGGGAGGAACTAAAGTCCCAGTCAAAGGACCGAAGGATTCCCGATTGATTATCGCTCCGTTTTCCTGATACCAGCCAACCAGACGGTCAACATACTGCCAATTAGAGATAGATTCTTCTAAGGAAATATTCTTAGAATAGGGAATATTATAGGAGATACCTCCTCCTTCAAAATCAGTGAAACCAGCGGCCATGGTAATCTCAGCTAAAAGTCTAGCATCTGGTGTACCATGCCTTATCTCCACAGGTACCTTAGTAGATTCTATAATTTCTCGACATTTCCAAACCCCTTCGTTTACGGCTGGATATCCATTTAACATGGATCTGCCAAGCTTCTTACTTTCCAGAATTCCTAGCTCCGCCTCTTCATATCTATTTTGTCTGGTATAGCTATCGATAGTGGTGGGAAGAAAGTCCGCTCCCGCTTTTTCAAAAGACCTCAATAAAGTTATTTGTTCTTCTCTTAAGGCAACACCAGCCCGAGGCTGAACAAAAATATCCCCCTTTTCCTTACCTTTGGCTAATTTTTTTGGACTTACTTTTCCTTCCGGGAGATGATGATGAAAGTTTATGGCTTCCTTTAAGTTTACCTGTCTTCCGGTGGGCCAGCTGTTAAGGACCTCCTTTCGAATTTCTTTGAAAATTTTCTGCTCAAGCCTTTTATTGTGAACTGCTCTTTTCATCTCCAGCCCCCATTCTTATATCCCTTACTCTCCATTTTTAGATCTTCTCTTAAATCCTTAATGGCCTTTGAGGGTGAGGTTCCGGGAGGATAAACGCGATCAAACCCTAACTCTTTAAACCTGGCTTCTACTTCTTCCCACCTCTGTTTGCCAACAACAATATTTCCGCCAATATATAGCAAAATATTGTCCAGTCCAGCCTCAATGCACCTCTGTCTCATCCCTGAGCAATCCATTTCAGCGTGACCGTATAAGGAAGAGACTATTATGGCCTGGGCTTTGCTTTTAATAGCTGCCTGAATAAATTCTTTCTGGGAAGAAAGAACGCCAATATTCACCACTTTAAAGCCTGCTTGACTGAAAGCATCTTCTAGGATTTTATTGCCTATAGCGTGAACATCAGCTCCAATTACTCCTATTACTAAGGCTATCTTTTCCATTTCGCCTTGTCTAGCTGGCATTATCAATCCTCCCTACTAAGAGATATTTCTTGCTAACAGGACACTCTATCCACTGATGATTCAATTTAAAATTTTTGATTTCGCCTGTGCCGGAAACATGAATCCGGGGTCCCGTACAAGGATAGGTTATATCTCCTATCTTAATATGACCTTCATCTAAGAAACTGACCAGTAAATCCTTTCTGATATATTCCTTTACTTTATCTTCTACCTTTTGCAGATCTATTTCCACCGGCTTATCAAACTGGAAAACAAACCCATGATAGACATCACTATGAACTACTGGTGTTTTAAATCCCAAATTTTCAAAGACTAAAGAAGTAAGATCCTCTGCCGTATGAACCCTCTTTCTGTATTTTAGCGACTTAAAAACAACCTCTCCTATTTCTTTTGGTTCTGGACCCAAGATGGTTGGGCGAGTAATGATAACTTCTTCGCCTATGCCCACCAGGATTTGAGCATTTCTCTTTAAAATTGGATAGATTAAATCGAAGTGTTCTACCACTATCCTCCGTTCCTTTTCTAATCCCTGTTGGATTGTTGTGGCAATTGTTCCCAATTGATTAAAAGCATTTTCAAATCTAACATCGACATGATAGGTATGATAACGAAAGTTTGCTTCCTCTACATCCTCTAAAAGAGGCATAGGCCTTTTATTTATACTATAGTCATCATTAACCAGCTCTAATCCCGGAAACATTCCTCTAAGCAATAGCGACTTCCCTGCACCCTGCCCTCCAATTATCCCGATAAGTTTATCTTCCCAGCGAAGGTACCTTTGAGAAATAAGGTTACCCAAATCTAATAATCTTTTTTTACCACGTGGGGCGAAATGTATTGCCTCCTTTAGGCTATCAAACATGGTTACTGACATTTTTACGATTCCCTTAATGGCCTTTCCTTGGGACCATCATAATTTATCTTATCCAGGGCTACAGCTTTGAATGGCTTCTCCCTAACTATCTGCTCGTAGGCATGAGCAATTAACCCACTGGACCTGGCTATGATATAAAATCCTTTTCCTAATCTCCAGTCTAAACCGATGTCAGAGATAATAGCTGCAATTGCCCCGTCAACATTTAAAGGAAGTGCTTTTCTTATTTGTGTTCTTAGTTCATCTTCGATGGCTTTGGCCAAGAGTAGGTGAGGTCCGGCAATCTTAAATCTAGTAGCCAGTTCAATTAATTTCTTTGTCCTGGGATCTTCTGAGTGGTAAGGATGACCATAGCCAACTACTCTTTTTTTGTTCTTTCTGCACTCTGCAACAATATTCTTGGCTAGAATCTGGATATTGGATTTCTTTTTTCTCTTAAGATTCTCCTGAAGCATTTTAGCACATTGTTCTATTGCTCCCCCGTGCAGATCTCCCAAAGAAATTATGCCTGCAGCTACACTTGCCTGTAAAGGGACACCGCTGGAGCTGACAAACCGCACACTATTGGCAGAGGGGGCAGCTAAACTGTGATCACACCCAGCAACTAAGATCGCCTCTATCATCCGCCCTTCGTTTTCAGAGGGAAGTTCCCCGGAGAATAACAGATAGACAATATCTCCAAAGGAACATTTGCCTATCAAATGAGAGAGATTATATCCTCTAATCAAAATCTTATTTGGTTCAACCTTGGATATCCCCGTCTTCCAAAATTTATCTTTCATCTCCCTTTCTCCTCTAATTCGTACAGTTTCCTCACTGCAATGGCCTCTGAGGGGCAAATTTCTAGACATAGGTTGCATAAAGTACATTCATCCTCATTTTCCGAATTTATATTTATCTTCTCTTTCTCAATAAGGAATATCCTGACTGGACAGGTATCAACACATTTACCACACTCTTTAAGCCCTTTACACTTCCTATCATCTAGCTCCACTTTAATGAATATACCCATATATTGATTGTCTCCTAAATATTTCTCCTGACTAAGGAAGGAATCTCTGAAAAATCTTTAGCTACAAGTATACCGCTTCTTTTAAATCTTCGAATCTTTTCTTGGGTCCGACCTTTTCCACCCTCTACAATAGAAGCAGCATGTCCAAACCTGACCCCGGGCATTTTATCGGCAAAGCGGCCGGCTACGAAAGCAATAATAGGCAGTTGTAATCCATTTTTGGCTACATATTCGGCTAAGTCTTCTTCCATAGTGCCTCCCGGCTCACAGAATAAAAGAAGCGCCTTAGTGCAGGGATCTTTTTCATAAAGGGGCAGCAAGTCTATGAAGGTTGAACCAACTATTGGGTCCCCTCCGATACTGATACAGGTGCTCTGACCAATTCCCTTAATAGTTAAAGAGAAGGCTATTTCAGTAGTCATTCCTCCACTCCTGGAGATGATCCCCACATATCCCCTCTGATATGCCTTTCTAACATCTTCAGCAGGCCCCCCAATCATGCCCAATTTGGTCTTCCCCGGAGATATTAAACCCAAGGAGTTAGGACCAATAATCCTTGCTCCCCTCTCTTTAGCCAAACAGAGAATCTCAACCGTATCCCTTCTTGGAACTCTTTCTGTCACTATTATTATCAGTTCAATTTTATTGTCAATTGCTTCGAAAACAGCATCTTTTACAAAAGCTGGGGGGACCACCACTATAGAAGCATCTATGCCATCCCTATTATTCATCTGTCTTATACAATCATAAACTGGGACCCCATAGATATCTCGACCTCCTTTCCCAGGAGATGTTCCCCCTACAATCCTGGCTCCGTAATCCAGAGAATCCCTTACTAAAATAGTCCCTTCTCTTCCAGTAATTCCCTGAACAATAATATTTGTCGTCTCATCCGCTAAGATTGACATTTCAATTTCCCTGCAGGATCTTTACTGCCTTTTCCGCTGCTTGATCGATGGAAATATCTCGACCATAGTACTTAACCCCATATTTTTTCAGAATCTTAGTACCCTCTTTTTCCCAGGCTCCCGGAACTCTAAAAAGAGCTATCTTCTCGTGCGGAATATAACCTGACTCGATAACTCCCTTAATTATTCCTCTGGCAATCAAATCTACTCTACTATTACTAGTGATATTCATAATTACAGCAATCTTCTTAACCCCTGGCTTGCTTAAGATTAGTTTGGTGAGATCCTTTAATTTCTTTACACTCGGATTGCCTCCAATTTCACAATAGTCAGCTGGACTGCCTCCATATCTGGCAACAGCATCAAAGACCGTCAGGCTAGCCCCTCCCCCACCAATAAGGAGGCCTAAGTCCCCCTCAAATTCTACCAGGCGACCGGCTACTCCCCGATAATCCTGTCCATCTATTCTAGCTGCTTCTTTTTCAAACGGAGTGACTTTTGAAGTTCTTCTTTCCCCGTTCTCAATACCAAATTTATCCTTCAACTCTGGGTGCCGGTATAAGGCATCATCATCAATATCTATGTGGACGTCAAGGGCAATGAAAGCTTCTTTAGCAGTCCGAACTAAAGGATTAATCTCAGCAAGGGTAGCATCGTAGTCATAAAAAAGCTTAGTCAATCTACAAATAATATCGCTTAGAGATAGAAAAAGTGGTCCTTTAAGTTTAAGGATTGATACCAACTCATGAGCCTTATATTTGGAAAAAGGACTTAACAGACTAAAACGAACAGTAATCACTTCATCAGAACTTTCTTCAACGTTAATGCCGCCCTGGGAACTGAGGATAATAAGAGGTGACTTTTTACTCCTATCATAAGTCACTGCAAGATAGAATTCTTCTTCAAATTCGAGCTTTTCCTCCATCAGCAGTCTATCAATCTTATATCCTCTCAGAGAACTATTTAATAAATACTTAGCCTTCTCTCCTGCTTCCCCTGAATTATCCACAAATTGTATCCCCCCAGCTTTCATCCGGCCACCGACAGGTATCTGGGGTTTCAGAACCAGTGGAGCTTTCACCCTATCAAGAATCTCTTTTACTTGATCAGCGGAGAAAACTAAATCTCCCTTGGGAATCGGAATTCCTGCCGAGCCTAAAATCTTCTTAGCCTCATATTCATATAATCTCAATTTTATCTCCTGGGTCCTCCATAGATTCTACTAATTTGGACTATCGAATTTCTACTGAGGTCAATGGTTTCAAAAAAGTTTTGTCGACCATAAAAAATGTATGAAATACTGAAATTGTCGAACTTCCAAGTCTTCATTTGATGGAGTCATTAAATACATTTTTCTTTTAGCCAGAAGGGGGGGAAGGATTCGAGGAGAATAGATTCGGATAGAGAAAATTAAGATTCCATCATAGGTGCTGTCGGTGAAAGTTAGACTTAAGAAAACGTTTTAGAATTAATCTATCCATTCTTTTCATACTTGTTTCCCTCATTGCTCACAGCTTGTTGTTCTTGTCGATGAACCACGCGTTACGATTTTGCTTTTCTTATCTTGTTTTTTGCTAGCCATTCACGATTCACTAAATACCATTCACTAAATACCATTCACTAACTACCATTTACCTATCTCGCACAAATAGTTTACCGGGCAGCTCTCTGGCCAGACCCTTTATCTGCAGCTTCATTAAAAGCTCGCCCACTCTGGAAGCAGCAAGATTGCTTTCGTTAATTAGTGAATCAATATGAATAGGTTCTTCCTTTAAGAGACTAAAAATCTCCCTTTCCTCAGAAAATAAAGAAGGTATTTCTCTATCCAAAACCTGTTTATCCTCTTTCTTGAGATAGGAAAATTCCAATTCTTCTAATATATCCTCAGCACATTCCACTAATTTAGCCCCTTCCTTGATTAGTCTATTTGTTCCCTGGCTGTTAGGACTGGT
>NJBQ01000087.1 GCA_005223095.1 Candidatus Aerophobetes bacterium Ae_b3a | reverse complement strand
GGGAGGGGCTGACTTTGCTACGCTGGCCAAGGAATATTCCGAAGATTCTGCTTCAGCCGAAAAAGGGGGAGACTTAGAATTCTTCACCTATTATGAGATGATTCCCTCTTTCAGTGAGGCGGTCTTTTCCCTGGAAGAAGTAGGAGATGTAAGCGAAATAGTAAAGACTCCTTTTGGCTATCATTTAATTAAGTTAACTGGAATAAAGGCCAGTTATGTCGAACCCTTTCAGGAGGTACAAGAAAGACTCGAGCAAATGTGGAAAGATGAGAAAAGCGAGGCTTTTGCTCAAGAAGAGGCAAATAATATCAGGAAAGAAATAGAAGAGAAAAGCACTAGTTTTGAAGAATACATAAGGGAACATCCAGACAGAAGTAATACTACACCTTTTTTCGCTAATGGAAAAGAAATTGAAGGTTTAGGATGGCTGCCTCAATTTAATCAAGTAGCCTTTTCTCTTGAAGCAGAAGAAATTAGTTCTGTTCTGGAACTCCTGGAAGGATATTGTCTATTAAAACTAAAAGAGAGAGAGTCTTCTTTTATCCCCCTCCTGGAGGATGTAGCTGAAAAGACAGAGGAAAAACTAATAGAGAAAAAGAGTAAAGAAATCGGTGAGGATATAGCAAACCAAATGGCAATAGAGGCAGAAGAAGAAGACCTATCTATCTTGAGCACAAAACTAGACCTGGAATATAAGAACTTAGAATCTCTCAAGCGTACAGATTGGGTAGAAGGAATGAGTTCCGAAGATAGACAGCAATTTATAGAGACTGCTTTTTCCTTGAAAGAAGGAGAAATAAGCAAACCCTTAGACCTTCTCTTCGGATATTACATAATAGAATTAAATACAAGAGAGCTTTTTCTGGATAATTTCTCTGAGCAAAAAGAAAAATTCAAGGAAAATTTCCTGGCTCAAAGAAGAGAACAAACTCTCAATCTCTGGCTACAACAAATATGGGAAAAAGCAAAAATAGTTGATAACTCTAGCCTATTCTTCTCTCCTTAATTGAGAAACACAACTTCTCTGGACTCTTATCTTGACCTGACTGGCTATTTCTATTTCTACGTAGTTTCCCTTGATTCTGCTAATTGTCCCGTAAACTCCACCGGTAGTAATTACCTTATCGCCATTCTTCAAATTCTTCACCATCTCCGTATGTGCCTTCTGTTTTTTTCTCTGAGGGAGAATAAGAAGAAAATAGAAGATTACGAAAATCAGCATAAGGGGCATAAGAGCTCCAAATATACCTCCCAGCCCAGCCGGTGCTGCTGCCTCTCCGTTACTAGCTAATGCTACTGCCCACATATGAACCTCCTGTCATTTATTTTCTCACGAATTATTGTACATTTCAAGAAACTCATCCTTGAACTCTCTGAATCTATCTTTCCTAATAGCCCCACCTGCTTCTTTCATCAAACGAGCTAAAAAATAGACATTATGATAACTGGTAAGCCGCATACCTAAAATTTCCCTTGCCCAGAGAAGATGCCTTAAATAGGCTCGCGAATAATTCCTGCAAGTATAACAATCACACTCCACATCCAGAGGATTGGAATCTTCCTTGTATTCAGCATTTCTGAGAGATATCTGTCCTTTTCTAGTAAAAATTCCGCCATTTCTGGCTATTCTAGTAGGAAGGGCGCAATCAAATATGTCTATACCCAGAGAAACACTATCTAGAAGCTCCTCTGGCGTCCCAATTCCCATTAAATAACGAGGCTTGCCAGAAGGAAGATAGCCAGCGCTGAACTCAATTAGCTCCTTTCTCAAAGAAGGTGGCTCTCCCACACCCAAGCCTCCCAGAGCATACCCATCAAAATCTAACTCTACTAGCTCTTCTGCACATCTTTTCCTGAGGTCTTTAAAAGTACTTCCCTGCACTATACCAAATAATCCGCTGTTGCTCTTATAGTTGACCATGGCTTGTTTTGTTCTTCTGGCCCAATTTAAGGTTACGGCTAAAGACTTCTCTGCCTGTGAGTGGGTAATTGGATAAGAAGTGCACTCATCAAGAACCATCATCAAGTCTGCTCCCAGGGCAAACTGAATTTTGAGAACATCTTCCGGACTCAAAAAATGCTCAGAGCCATCAATATGTGACTTGAATCTTACTCCTTCCTGGCTTGATTTCTGCAAAGAAGAAATACTAAAAATCTGATACCCTCCACTATCGGTAATTATCGCTCCCTGCCAATTCATAAATGAATGCAATCCTCCCAATTTGGCAATGGTTTGATAACCTGGACGAAGATAGAGATGATAAGCATTACAGAGAATAACTCCTATTCCCATCTCTCTCAAATCTTCCGGCGAGATACCTTTGACAGCTCCTTGAGTGCCCACAGGCATAAAGGTGGGAGTGTCAAAAGTACCATGGGCTGTAGAAATCTTTCCCCATCGGGCAGATGTTGAAGCATCTTCATCAAGCAGAGTGAATTGCAATTACGGTGTCCCGTGAATCGTATGTGGTATATCGTATATCGAAAAAGAAGTGCGTAAATCGAGTTCTTGCCACCACCACATACGATATACGGAATACTATATATTTTCTACCTTTTTTTCACTATACGCTATACGCTGTTTAACATACCATATACAGCGGGGAAAGTCAAATTATGAGCATGGCGTCTCCAAAGGATAAGAAACGGTACTTCTGCCTTATTGCTTCTTTATAAGCACTTAACAGCCGTTCTTTTCCCACAAAAGCGGATACTAGAAGAATAAGAGAAGACTTAGGCATATGAAAGTTGGTAAGAAGAGCTTCTGTTAATTTGAATTCATACCCGGGATAAATAAAGAGATTTGTCCAGCCTTGACCTGGACTAACCTTTCCCCATTGATTGGCTTGTGTTTCTAAAACCCGGGTAGTTGTTGTTCCCACCGTTACTATCTTACCTCCCCTTTGTTTAACCTCATTGATAACTGTTGCAGCATCTTTCCTGACTATAAAATACTCTTCTGGGATACTATTGTCTTCTACTTCTCTTTCGGACAATGATTTAAAGCTAGCCCATCCTGTATGCAAAGTAACTTCAACTATTCCTACTCCTTTATTTCTTATTCTTTCTAGTAAAGAGGAAGTAAAGTGAAGACCAGCGGTAGGAGCAGCCACAGCACCATCTTTACTGGCATAGATGGTCTGGTATCTTTCTCTATCTTGAGGGGTGGGGCCTCTTTTCCTTTTAATATAAGGAGGAAGGGGAATTTCGCCAACTTTAGTCAAGACTTCTTCTGCTTTTTCCGGAGGAGTAAACTTAACCGTAGCTTCTATTCCCTGCGTTTTATTTACAATCTCCCCTATTATCTCCGTTTGGGGAAAAAGGATCTGAGTACCCTCCTTAATCCTTCTGCCTGGCTTTAACAAACACTCCCATATACCCATCCCTTTGTTCTTCAAAAGAAAGATTTCTACCTTTCCTCCAGTTTGATTTTTTCTTCCTTTTAGTCTGGCTGGAATTACTCTGGTATTATTCAAAACCAATAAATCCCCTTTCTTTAAGAACTCTGTTATCTGATAGAATTTCCTGTGCTCTATCTGTTTTCTATGGCGATGCAATATTAACAGACCAGAACTATCCCTGGGCATAAGAGGTCTCTGAGCGATAAGCTCTCCTGGTAAATAATAGTCAAAATCGTCCCGTCTCACCTTTACTTCCTTCCATTGGATACATTTAAGACTATCAGGGGAAAACCCGTCGGTCAAGAAAAAAAAGAATTTTTTGACAAATTTGACTTAAATCAATATAATATGGACATGAAATGAGAACGAATTCATTCTTTGTTCACCAGGAAGCATTATTTTTCGTCTTGAGGTAAGAAAAATGGCAAAGATAAATAGAGTAAGTCTGGAGACCGTCCTTTTTAAAGAGAAATTCATTACTGAAAAGGATATAGAAAAAGCTGAACATTACCAGAAGGAAAACGGAGGAAATCTCTCAGAAATTTTTGTCAAATTAGGATTAGTTACTGAAGAGCAGGTAGTAATAGGGCTAGCCAAACAGTTAGGAATCCCTCATATGAAGCTCACCAATTATAAGCTGGACCCCGAAATAATGGAAATCGTTCCTGAGAAAATAATCAGAAGAAACAAGGTAGTCCCCCTCTCTAAATCCGGAAAAACACTCACTGTGGCTACATCTAATCCTCTGGATGTTTTAGTGATTGACGATTTAAAGGCTACCACCGGCTGTCATATTGAAACTATTGTCTGCACACCTTCTGAAATCGAGCAGGTAATTGGAGATTATTACTCGGTTACTGAAGTTAGTGATTCAAAAGAGTCAGGAGCAAAAGAAATAGAAAAAGTAGTTACTGAAGGAGAATCTATAAATCTGGACAAACTGGTAAAACAAGCTGAAGAAGCGCCTATTATCAGGATAGTCAACTTAATCCTTTCTCGAGCTATCAGGGCTAGGGCTAGTGATATCCACATTGAGCCTTTTTCTAAAAAACTACGAGTCAGGTATAGAATTGATGGCATTCTTTATCCTATGACTTCCTTCCCCAAAAAAGTACAAAATGCTATTATCTCGCGCATAAAAATTCTTTCCGAAATGAACATTGCCGAGCGCCGACTGCCCCAGGATGGTAGATTCCGAGTCAAAGCATATCGCAGAGATATAGATTTTCGTGTCTCCACCATACCTACCAGTTATGGAGAAAAAGTGGTGCTTCGTCTCTTCGACAAAGCTCAACTTATGGGCCTGACTATTGACAAATTAGGACTGGAAAAAAATGTCCTTAAGAGATACCAAAAGGCTATTACTCAACCATACGGAATGATTATTATGACCGGCCCTACCAGTTGTGGGAAATCTACTTCTCTCTACGCAGCCATAGGAGCCCTCAATAGTGAGGACAAGAATATCCTGACCATCGAAGACCCGGTAGAATATGAAGCAGAAGGAATCAATCAAGTTCAAGTCTACGAAGGAATCGGGTTAACTTTTCCCCGTGTTTTGCGTGCTTTTCTCCGCCAGGACCCAAACATAATAATGCTGGGAGAAATGAGAGACAAGGAGACAGCCGATATAGGAATTAAAGCTGCTTTAACCGGACATCTCCTCTTTACTACCCTACACACCAATGATGCACCTAGTGCCATAGCCAGATTAATTAATATGGAAGTAGAGCCTTTCCTTATTACCGGTGCCGTTACTTTCGTAGGAGCACAGAGATTGATGCGAAGAATATGCAGACATTGCGCTGTCAAAGACAAACCTTCTCCCGCTCTGTTGAAGGAATTAGGCATAGAAAATAGAGACCAAAAAAGATCGGCCTTATTCAAAGCAGAAGGTTGTTCTATTTGTAACAATACCGGCTATATAGGAAGAATGGCCGTTATGGAAGCACTAGAAGTTGATAGTGACATCCGGGAGTTGATTTTAGAGAAAGCTTCCAGCAATGAAATCAGAAAAGTCGCTATTGCCAAGGGAATGGTCCCCTTGAAAGAAAACGCCCTGGCCAAAGTGCTCCGGGGAGAAACCACCCTGGAAGAGTTTGCTAGATTAACCGGCGGTTTATGAACGAAAGAAAAGAAGAATGATTAGCTACCATTACCTCGCTTTGAACCGACAAGGAAGAAAAATAAAGGGAATAATAGAAGCAAGTAGCACTAAAGAAGCTTTTGCTCAATTAAGACCCAGAGGTTTAACCATTATTTCTCTTAAGAAGAAATATGGTCTGTCCAGTTTCTCAAGGGAAAACTCAACCCACACTGGAAAGCTCTTTGCCTTTCGGGTAAAAAATAAAGAAATAATTATTTTCCTTCGTCAATTTGCTACCCTTATTATTGGCGGGCTTCCTGTGGTGCAAGCATTAGATGTTATGATACGTCAAACCAACCATGCCGTTTTAAAAGAAGGGATTGTCCAGGTAAAAAAAGATGTAGAAGCAGGAATGCCTCTATCGGAAGCTATGGCTAAGCATCCGAGAATCTTCTCTTCTTTTATTCACAATATGGTAAAAGCTGGAGAAGCAGGAGGTGTTCTTAATATCGTCCTGACCAGATTAACTGGCTATCTGGAGTCTACGGAGAATATAGCACAACGCGTAAAAGCCGCCCTTCGCTATCCGGTATTTGTTATGCTGATGGCCTTGGGATTGATTGGCGCTCTTGTCTTTCTGGTTCTGCCTGAGATGAAAAGCCTTTTTCAGGATTCTTTCCAGGCCGAACTCCCTTTTATCACTCAAGTTATACTTGACTTATCCGATTTCGTAAGAACAAAATTTTACTTTGTTCTCCTCATTATAGGAGCCTTAGGCTTTGTTTATTATTATCTGGCTAAAAAATATGATAGAGTAGCTTATCTGATAGATATGTTAAAACTGAAAATACCTGTAATTGGAAAGCTTTATCACAGGATTTGCTTATCCAGATTTACCAGAACTTTAGCTATTCTCTTCAACAGCGGAGTCCCTATACTGGACAGTCTTGATATGACTGCCAAGACATCTGGAAATAAAGTTATTGAAAAAGCAATAATGGAAGCAAAATCTTCCTTGAAGGAAGGGGAGACTATTGCTGAACCACTCAGTAATTGCCCTATATTTCCTCCTATGGTAGTGAGTATGATATCAGTAGGAGAAAAAACAGGAGCTCTGGATCAGATGCTCAACAAAATCTCTGATTTTTATGACCACGAGATAGAGACAACAGTTGACTCTCTAGCCAGCCTGATAGAACCTCTCTTGCTGGGTTTCTTAGGTGTAACTATAGGTATAGCCGTAATCGCTATGTATCTACCTTACTTCAGCGTATTCGAGTATATTGGAGGATAAATTCGTATTGCGTATTGCGTGATGCGTATTGCGTAAGAGAAAGAAAGAGAAAAGAAGGTATATCGTATTGCGTAGAAGAAAATGAATGAAAAAATCTCATCAAAAGACTTTAACGCAATACGAAAAAGGAAAGGAGGTGAGAAAAGTATGAAGAGATTTTGGCAAAAAGAAAAAGGATTTACCCTGATAGAGCTCCTTATCGTAGTAGCTATCATCGGTATTGTAGCCGGAATTGCTATTCCTAGATTCCTGGGAGCTCGAACAGTAGCCAGGGTGACTCGAGCATTCGCCGATATGAAAGCTGTAGCTGATGGACTGGAAATGTACTTTACCGCTGAAAATGTATATCCGGCTACCCTTGGCGCTCTAACTACTAGCAGTCCTGCGTATATGACCAGTATACCCAAGGACCCTTTCGATGGTGACGATGGACCTTACAGATACTACGTCAATGATGCTGACACACCAACTATGTGGTTAATTGTCTCTAATGGACCGGATGGAGAGGAAGATGTAACAATTGCTGCCGATGCTGATTGGCTTGGCTTTACAACTGTGGCCGGCGAACTGGGAGGACCTAATGGCGTGAATCCGACTGGTGACGACACCTATTACGGTGTTGGTGCTGGTGATGGCGCTTGGTCCCTTGCTAAAAGTGCAACTGACAAGGGTGACATAGGAAGAGGTGGACCATAGAATTGATTCTATTTATTACCTAAAAGAAAAAAGGGGGGAGAAATCCTCCCTTTTTTCTTAATATATTTCTCCCCATTGCAAAAAAGAAGCATTCCTTTTATCACATTGCTACCGAAGGACATTCCTTGAAGGAGCCTTATAGGAGCTACCTTAACGAGTCTTCGAGTTGAGGAAAAAGAAAGACTTGTGTCTGAGGAGCGGAGTGACCTGTTGTGCCTTTTTCAAGAATTTGGGGGGAGCAGGCCGAAGGCCGTTGAGGGGGGATGTTTCCCCCTTCAAAGATTCTTTCAAGTCTTTCCCGAAACGAGAAGACGAGTAGAGGTAATTCAAAGCGGATATCGAGCGACAGAGAGGAATCGTCCGAAGGTTCTTCTTGACTTTCCGGTTGGAAAATGGTAATTATCCACTACTGGCGAGGCAAAAATTGACCCATCTTTTCATATTTGTAATTGGATTGTGTATTGGCTCTTTTCTAAATGTCTGTATTTATCGCTTACCCCGCAACCAATCTATCCTTCACCCTCCCTCTCATTGCCCTAATTGTCAGAACTGGCTCAAGTGGTATGATAATATCCCCCTATTGAGTTATTTTTTGCTTCAGGGAAAATGCCGAAATTGCCATACTTCTATATCAGTCCGGTATCCCTTAGTTGAGATTCTTACAGGAACTCTCTTTCTTCTATCTTTTTTTCACCATCCAATCAGTCTTAACTTTTCATCTTCCCTCTTATTCTTAAAAGACCTCGTCTTTGTCTCACTCCTGCTTCCCATTTTCTTCATAGACTTAGAAAATCAGATTATTCCTAATTCTCTATCTTATACAATTATAGCAGCCGGTCTTATATTCAGTGGTCTGACTGGCTCCCTTTTGCCTAATTTAACAGGAGCAGTGGTAGGAGGGGGATTGTTTTTGGCTATTCGCCTTTTAGGCTCTCTCTTTTTGAAAGAAGAGGCTATGGGAATGGGTGATATTAAACTGGCTGCCGGCATAGGAGCATTTTTAGGGTGGAAGATAGGATTAATTTGTTTCTTCATCTCTTTTCTCTTGGGGGCAGTAATAGTCATTATTCTTTTATTGACTCATCTCAAAAAAAGGAAAGATAAAATTCCCTTTGCTCCTTTTCTGATAGGAGCAGCTTTGATTTCCCTCTTTCTGGGAGATGAGCTCCTTTACTTTTATTTGAATTGTATCTATTGTTGAAAGGAATTCTGATGAAGAAAAGAAACAAAGCAAATAGACTCTTCCTTTTCCTACTTATCGCTGGATCTGTGTTTCTCTCCATCTGGGGAATAAAGAGCTATTATTCAATCCATCAGGCTCAGAAAAAGTTGAAGAAGACAGAGGAAAAATTGATCCAGATGGAATTAGAAAATAGGGAATTAAAAGACCAGATAGATAACCTGGCAAATTCCTTTTACCTGGAAAAATTAGCGCGAGAAAAACTAGGCCTGGCCAAAAAAGGAGAAGTAATATATAAGATTTTACCAGAGGAAAAATAGTAACAGAAGAGAGCAAAGATGGCGTCGGAGGAGAGGAAGAAAAAAAATTTGACAAAATAAAGGAAATATGCTATAAATACCTTGCTCTCTTTTATAGGTAAATGGCTAAGTATAACGGAAAGCCGGAGTGGCGGAATGGTAGACGCAGTGGACTTAAAATCCACTGGATATTTTTATCCGTGCCGGTTCAAGTCCGGCCTCCGGCACCATGATTCCTTGTTGATTGCTAGGCTCGTATCTGGCAAACGAAATAGTAGATACTTCTTTTGTATCCAGTATAGAACAGCCTGCTCTTTTCTAATCAAAAGACTTCAACGCAATGCGACATACGAAAATATAGCGGGGTGGAGCAGTCAGGTAGCTCGTCGGGCTCATAACCCGGAGGTCGTCGGTTCGAATCCGACCCCCGCAACCAAAACGGCGGTGTAGCTCAGTTGGTTAGAGCACACGGCTCATACCCGTGGAGTCCGGGGTTCGAATCCCTGCACCGCTACC
>NJBQ01000086.1 GCA_005223095.1 Candidatus Aerophobetes bacterium Ae_b3a | reverse complement strand
GATTTCCTACCCGGAGATAAAAAATCTTAAGGAAAAACTCAAAAGCCTGGCAGGAAGGGCGAATATAGTAGTTTTTTCTGGCAGCATTCCCAGAGGGGTAGGGGAAGGTATTTATAATTCCTTAGTTGAGTTAGTTTTGAGTCATAATAATAGGATTATTTCTATTCTGGATACCCGGGGAGAAGCTTTGAAAAAGGGACTCCAGGCAAAACCGTTTATGCTTACACCCAACAAAGAGGAGATGGAGGAACTGACAGGAAGACATTTGGGCAGATTAGGGGAGTTGGTTGAGGTGGCGCGGTCCCTGGTCAAAAGATATGTTAAATTAGTAGTTGTCTCTGGAGGTAAAGGAGAGGTTCTGGTGGTAAAGAAGGGGGAAGTTATAATACTGACTCCTCCTTCCATAAAGACCTTAAATCCAGTTGGAGCTGGAGATGCGTTAGTAGCAGGTTTTGCAGTGGGGTTATTGAGAGGAACGGGTTTAGAAGAGATGGCTTCTCTGGGAGTAGCTGCTGGTGCAGCCAGCGTCGAAAAAGGAAGAGAAGAGGCTCTTTCGTTGGAGAGGATAGAGGAGCTGGCCAAGAAAGTGAGGTATAGAAGATATTCTCCCAGAGTGAGCTAAGGATAAGACTGGAAATAATATCGAGAGAGGTTAACTATGGGATTAGGTGAAGGCAAAGAAAAAAAGATAGGAACAAGTTATAAAAAAAAGTATTTGGATTTCAAAAGTAAATTTCAGGGAAAAGAGAAGCAGTTATTGAAAATTCAAAAGGAGCTTTCTTCTCTCAGAAAAGAATTTAAGGAGCAACAAAAGGAACTTGAGTCAATAGACAAAGAAGCCGACCAGTATTTGGATTATTTAAAGAGGTTAAAAGCAGAATTTGATAATTATAAAAAACGTAATCTAAAGGAGCAGGGAAGGAAAATAACTCTATTCAGCGAAGATTTAATCAAGCAGTTCCTTCCCCTTGTGGATGATTTAGAAAGAGCACTGGAGATGGTAAGAGGAAAAGAAGACATCACTAATTTTGTTCAAGGAGTAGAAATAATATTCAATCAATTAAAGAATACTTTAGAAAAGCAAGGACTTGAACAGATTAGGGCCAAAGGAGAACCTTTTGACCCTTATTTACATGAAGCTATTATGAAGGTAGAATTGGATGAGTATCCCGATAATATAATAGTGGAGGAGATGAGGAAAGGTTATAAGTTAAAGGATAGAGTTTTAAGACCAAGTATGGTTAAAGTGAATAAAAGGAGTGATAAAGATAGTAAGAGATAAGTTCATTGTTCATTGGCTGCGGACTATGAACAACGAACCATGAACTAGATAATGAGGGAGGTTATTTAATGAATAAAAAAGCGAGTCAGAGAATGATCGGCATTGATTTAGGTACCACTAACTCCTGTGTAGCGGTGATGGAGGGAGAAGAGGCGACGGTAATTGCCAACCAGGAGGGGTCTCGTACCACTCCTTCCACAGTCGCTTTTACTGAAAAGGGGGAGATGTTAGTAGGTGAATTAGCTAAAAGGCAGGCAGTGACTAATTCTCAGAATACTGTTAATTCTATCAAGAGGCTTATGGGTCGTAAATACAAGGAAGAAGCGACAAATGAAGCAAAAAAGAAAATTTCTTACCAGTTGATTGAAGGTTCTGAAGGCAGGGTGAAAGTAAAGGTAAGCAAGGGAGAGTTCCTGCCACAAGAAATTTCAGCCAGGATTTTACAAAAGATGAAGCAGACAGCTGAAGAGTATCTGGGAGAAAAAGTGGAGCGAGCTGTGATTACTGTTCCTGCTTATTTCAGTGATAGTCAACGCCAGGCTACTAAGGATGCGGGAGCTATTGCTGGGTTAAAAGTAGAGCGTATTGTTAACGAGCCTACAGCGGCAGCAATGGCTTACGGATTGGAAAAAAAGGAAGAGCGAAAGATTGCTGTTTATGATTTGGGAGGAGGGACTTTTGATATTTCTATTCTGGACGTGGGAAAGCATAAAGACGAAAAGGATAAAACCGAAGAGTATATAGTGGAAGTTCTTTCTACCAACGGAGATACTTACTTAGGGGGAGATGACTTTGACCAGCAAGTCGTCAACTGGATAGCGGAAAACTTCAAAAAGGAGAATGGTATAGACTTAAGAGAGGATAGAATGGCTCTACAAAGACTGAGGGAAGCAGCAGAAAAGGCTAAATGTGAACTTTCCTCCAGTCTGGAGACCCAGATAAATCTTCCCTTCATTACTGCTGACCAGAGCGGGCCTAAACACCTGACCATGACCCTTACTCGAGCTAAACTGGAACAGCTAACTGAGGATTTGATTAATCGTACCCTGAAGCCCTGTAAACAAGCTCTTAAAGATGCTAAACTGAAGGCATCCGATATTAAAGAGGTAGTTTTGGTAGGTGGGCAAACGAGGATGCCTAAAGTTCAGGAAGCAGTGAAGAAACTATTTGGAAGAGAGCCCCACAAGGGAGTAAATCCAGATGAAGTGGTGGCAGCAGGAGCGGCTATCCAGGCAGGAGTGCTGAGTGGAGATATAGAAAAGGGTATTCTCCTACTGGATGTCACCCCTCTTTCTATGGGAATAGAGACCCTGGGAGCAGTGTTTACCAAGCTCATTGAGAGAAATACCACCATTCCTACTAAGGAGAGTAAGATTTTTACCACCGCTGCTGATAATCAAACAGCAGTGGATATTCATGTCCTGCAAGGCGAGAGGGCTATGGTTGCTGACAATAGAACTTTGGGAAGATTCCAGCTTATGGGAATTGCTCCTGCTCCTCGCGGTGTTCCTCAGGTGGAGGTCACCTTTGACATAGATGCTAATGGGATTGTCAGTGTTAAGGCTAAAGATAAAGGGACCGGTAAAGAGCAAGAGATTACCATTCGGGAATCAGGGGCTTTATCTGAAGAAGAAAGAGACAAAATGGTCAATGAAGCTGAAGTACATGCTGAGAAAGATAGAAAGAAACGAGAAAAAATCGAGGCTCAAAATGAGGCCGATAATATAATATATACTACAGAAAAAGCTCTTAAGGATCATGGAGATAAAATCAGTGATGATGAGAAAAAGAGTATACAGGACACTTTAGAGGAACTGAAAAAGGTCAAAGATAGCGGAACCCCGGATGAAATAAGAGAAAAGATAAAGAAACTGGGCGAGGTCTCTCAAAAGCTAGGTCAGGCCGTATATCAGCAAGCCGCTGGGCAGGAAGCCGGGGCAGGAGAACAGACTGAAGAGAAAAGTGAAGAAGCTCAAGAGAAGAAAGGAAAAGAAGGGGAAGATGTGACTGATGCTGACTACGAGGTAGAGAAGTAAGGATTAGATTTAATGGCAAAAAGAGATTATTATGAGATGTTAGGTATTTCGCCTAATGCTTCTTCTGAAGATATAAAAAAAGCCTATCGTCGTCTGGCTGTTAAATATCACCCCGATAAAAATCGGGACAATTCTAAAGAGGCAGAAGAGAAATTCAAAGAAGTGTCTGAAGCATATAAGATTCTTTCTGATGGGGAAAAGAGAAAAATCTATGACCAATATGGACACGCAGGATTACAAGCTGACCTAGGGGCAGGAGGTGGGGGGTTCACTGGGTCCGATTTTGATCCCTTTACGATTTTCAATGAGTTCTTCGGGCAGCGGTCCTCTTCTGGTGGTGGAGGTATTTTCGATAATTTGTTTGGTGGCAGAACTCGTGTCAGAGAAGGTCAACCGGGCTCAGACCTTCGCTATAACTTAGAGATTACCTTCAAGGAGGCTGCCTTTGGAACAGAAAAGGAAATCCAGGTTCCCCGCTATGAAACCTGTTCTAATTGCAGGGGGAGTGGTGTTAAATCCGGGTCCAGTCCTCAAACCTGTCCTAGTTGCGGAGGAACAGGTTCTATAGCTGTTTCGCAAGGGTTTTTCTCTATGTCTAGAACCTGTACTCAGTGTCATGGAAGAGGTACTATTATCAAAGATCCCTGCAAAGAATGTCGTGGCTCGGGAAGAGTGCGCAGAACTCGCCGGGTTAAAGTAAAAATACCGGCCGGGATAGATAATGGGTCTCATCTTAGACTAGCAGGGCAGGGGGAGGCTGGTTTGAGGGGAGGTCCGACAGGAGACCTTTATATTACTATTCGGGTAAGACCCCATCCCATATTCAAGAGAGAGGGAGATACTGTTATCTGTGAGATTCCTATTACTTTCACCCGGGCTGCTTTAGGAGGAGAAATCAGGGTACCCACTTTAAACGGTAAAGCAAGGTTGAAAGTTCCTCCTGGAACCCAGACCAACAAAATATTTCGTCTACGGAAAATGGGTATCCCCCATTTACATTCCTCAGGAAGAGGAGATCAATGGGTAAAGGTAATTATAGAGACACCGGTAAACTTATCAGCCGAACAGAAACAACTTCTTAAGAGATTTGAGGAAGTGGGGCGAGGAAACGGTCAGCCAAAAGCTAGAGATTTCCTCAATAAAGTCAGACAGATTTTTGGGGATTAATGAAAAGTGCCTCGGACACTTTTCTTCCGTCGCTGTATAGTAGCTTTTTATTCTTTCTACTCAGCTTCTCGTTTCGGGAAAAATATAAACTCGTCGTCTTACTCCTCAAACAGTATATTTTCCTTCTTCCTCAACTCGAAGCTTCGTTAAGGTTGCTCCTATAAGGCTTCTTCAGAAAATGTCCTTCGGCAAGCATGTAATAAGACT
Organism: Candidatus Aerophobetes bacterium Ae_b3a; assembly: GCA_005223095.1. GTDB lineage: Bacteria > Aerophobota > Aerophobia > Aerophobales > AE-B3A > AE-B3A. The sequence continues at coordinate 4,855 of NJBQ01000086.1, read as the reverse complement.
CTAAGTGATGCTTTATGACAATTTCTTCCGGGCTACACAAAAATTATTGAAGGTTGGTTTTTACCAATGGATAAGGTAGTTTTGGCCACTTTGGGTTGTAAGGTGAATCAATACGAAACAGAGTTAATACGGGAGCAGCTGGAAGAATCCGGTTTCAACCCGGTCTCTTTTGGAGAAAAGGCAGGGCTATATATAATCAATACCTGTAGTGTAACTGAGAAGGCAGCTCAAAAATCTATTGAGTTAATCAAGAAAGCTAGAAACAGGTCATCTTTACTGGTAGTTACTGGTTGTTATGCTGAAGCGGAAAAAGATAGGCTAAAGAAGATGTTCCCCTGGATTGACTTAGTGGTAGAAAATAAAGAAAAATCAAATATAGGTAATATAATTAATGGGAATGGAAAAAATCATCAGGAGAAGGAAACTTATATTGGAAATTTTAATGCTCACAATAGAGCATTCGTTAAGGTAGAGGACGGATGTAATCAATTTTGTACTTATTGCATAATCCCCTATGTGCGAGGAAAGGAAATCCGTAGTCGTTCTTTATCTGAAGTTCTTCGGGAGATGGAAAATCTGGCTGAACAAGGATTCAAAGAAATAGTTTTAACAGGGATCAATTTGGGGCTGTACGGAACTGACCTAAATCCTCAAGTGAAGTTGGCGAATCTTTTAAAGAAAACAGAATGTCTGGAAGAAAAAATAAGAATAAGGCTAAGTTCTTTAGAGCCTCATCTTCTCTCTGTAGAGCTGATAGATTTCATGGCTCAATCTTCCTGGATATGTCCTCATTTGCACCTTCCTCTACAGAGCGGAGATGCAGAAATTCTTAAGAGAATGGGAAGGAGATATACTCTGGAAGAGTACAGGAGACTACTAAGAAAAGTGAGAGAGAAAATTCCGTCTGTGGCTATAACCAGTGACGTTATGGTAGGTTTTCCAGGAGAGGAAGAATCAAATTTTAGTAATACTTATCGTTTTTTGCAGGAAATGAAATTTAGTCGACTCCACATATTCAGGTTCTCTCCCCGCAAGGGGACCAGGGCTTATTCCATCAAACCTCGTATAGAAGAAAAGGTAAAGAAAGAGAGAAGTAAGTTACTGAGAGATTTAGGGAATAAGCTTTCTCAGGATTTCGCCTCTCAATTCTTAGGCAAGACTCTAACGGTTTTGGCAGAAGACCAACCAGATACTGAAAGTGGATTACGTTTTGGCTATACAGAAAATTATATCCCTGTTCTTTTTAAAGGGAAGGAAGAGTTAAAAAACAAACTCATCAGAATAAGACTAACCGAGATAAAAGAAGGAAAAGTACTGGGAAAAGTAGAGGAACTACTTCAGTGAGACAACCTCAGAGACTAGGAGATTTAGATAAAGATGAGTACCAGAGAATCTTAAGAAGAGCAGCTGTAAAAACAGAGAGTATCCTTTCTGTCATTATTCCTATAGTAAAGGAAGTGGAAAAGAGAGGCGATGCGGCAGTAACCAAATTCACCGCTCAATTTGATGGAGTTGATTTAGCTCCCAAAGACTTCCAGGTTAGCCAGAAAAGAGTGAAGGCTGCTTATGAGAAAGTTAGTCCTGAGCTGATTGTATCCCTAAAGAAAATGCACCAGCAGGTGTGGGACTTTCATCAGCGTCAGAAAAGAGAGGACTGGTCTATTGATAAATTCTTTCTCAATAAGAAAGAAGCCCACTATAAATTAGGGCAGAGGTTTATCCCTGTTGAAAGAGCGGGGGTGTATGTTCCGGGAGGCAGAGCCAGCTATCCTTCTACCGCCATAATGGCCATAGTCCCGGCAAAAATAGCCGCAGTAAAAAACATAATTGTAGTCAGTCCTCCTTCTTTAAAAAGAGAGATGGCTGATGCTATTATGGTAGCGGCTGATATAGCCGGAGCTGATTTGATGTTCAATATAGGGGGAGTCCAGGCCATCGCCGCTTTGGCTTACGGGACATCCACTATTCCTCAAGTTGACATCGCAGTGGGACCAGGGAATGCTTATGTTCAGGCGGCTAAGGCTTATCTTTTTAGTCTAGGCAAAGTAGCTATAGATTCTCCGGCTGGACCCAGCGAAATTCTCATTATTGCTGATGATTCAGCCAATTATGAGTATATTGCCAGAGACATCCTCTCTCAGACTGAACATGCCGGGGACAACTGTGCTATCCTTATAACCACCTCAGAACAATTAGCCGAAAGAGTTTATAAATACTTAAAAGGTGAAGTTAGCCACTGCTTGAGAAAGGCTTTTATTGAAAAGTCTTTAGCTGATTATGGGGCTATCCTCATCGCTGATAGTCTAAATGAGGCTATTCAGTTTGCCAATGACTTTGCCCCGGAACACCTGGAAATAATGACCAAGAACCCCGATGATGTTTTCAAGAATATAAAGAATGCTGGTTCGGTCTTTTTGGGTGATTACTCACCGGTGGCTGCCGCCGATTATTTGAGCGGAACCAACCACATTTTGCCCACAGGAGGCTCAGCAAAAAGATTCTCCGGGCTTTCTGTAGAGACATTCCTTAAAAGTATGACCTACCAATCTCTTTCCAAGGGAGCATTGAAATTAATGAGTTCTGACATCACCAACCTTGCTTCAAGTGAGGGGCCATATACTGAACATATCCGTTCAGTTAAGATAAGAGAAGAGCGACTCTAGCAGGCGCTATAGTAAAGATGACCTCAAAGCCTTTCTTTCCCATACTCATAAATTGGTCTTCCTATCCAGTTTCTTCTATTTCCTATCCTTTGGAAAATCTTGATAGCTTCACCCTCTTTCAGTTTCTTTGTAAGCATTAGAGCTTTGATCGAAGCTGAGCAGAGGCCAACCTTTTCAAAACTTTAGCTTTTTGAGAAAGTCAGGTACTTGACAGTTTTGAAAAATATGTTATAATAATATAGCAACATGGCTCTTTAGGAAAACGGTAATAGTTGAAGGGCAGATGAAGTGATGGTTCTAAAAAGTTTCTTAAATAGGCCAATAGAGAGATGCAAGAACAGTGAAGAATAGACTTTATGGCTAAGAGCTATTATTGGCTATTTGATATAACGTTATAATTAATATTGCAAAGGGAGAGATTATGGAGGGGTCAATTGATCGTCAAAGTACTGTTCCTCTCTACCATCAACTGAAGGAAATCTTAAGAAATAAGATAGAAAAGGGAGAGTTCAGTAAGGGTGATCTTATTCCCTCGGAGCGAGAAATATGTGAAACCTACCGAGTGAGTCGAATAACTGCTCGTCAGGCTATACTAGGTCTTGTCAACGATGGACTCCTCTACCGAGAAGGGGGCAGAGGAACCTTTGTTACTAGTAAAAATAAAAAAAAGTTGACCATAGCTCTAGTTGCCATGGGGTACAGTAATGAAAGCTATCGAACAAGAAGCAATACTTTTTACGACTTAGTCAGGGGTGTTGCTCAAACCAGTTTGAAAAAACAGGTCACAGTGAATCTATTACTTCCTGAGGCTCATATTGACTCTAATTCATTTCTACAAAGGATTATAGCACAAAAGTTAGACGGAATTCTGATAAAAACTCGTCTCAATATTCAATACCAGGACATAAGAATGTTAGAAGAAGCAAATCTACCCTACGTGGTTATAAAGAGGCATATCCCGGGCCGGGATATTAACTGTGTAATCCCTGATGATGTTAAAGGTGCCTTTGAGGTAACAGAACACTTAATTTCCCTTGGCCATAGAAGAATTGGACTTATCACTGGAATGCCTGATGCTATCATTATTTGGCAAGATCGAATGAAAGGATATAGAAAAGCTCTTGAAGAACACAAAATTCCCTTCGATGATAAATTAGTCTGTGAGAATGATAATTTTCTTGAAGGGGGCGGCTATCAATCTATGAATAGATTGTTGGGACTTAAAAGACCTCCCACGGCCGTCTTTATAGCTGGTGATAGTATGGCTATAGGTGCCTATAAGGCTATTAGGAGGAAAGGATTGAAGATTCCTGAAGATATGGCTATCGTAGGATACGATGATATTGAACTTGCTTCAACCATGCTAGATCCGCCCCTTACTACGGTGAGAACATCCTTTTTTGAGTTTGGCAAGAGGTCTGTAGAGCTCTTACTCGATATAATAAATGAAGAACATCTTACAATAAGAAAAGTAGTAATAGAACCGATCTTGGTAGTCCGCAAATCTTGCGGAAGTAAGAAGTGAGACGAAGGGAGGTGATAGAATAGGAGGACAATAAACAAAAAAAAGGAGGAGGAAGTATCGGTATGATGGAAGCTAGTCTATTCCCTCAATGTAGAGAGAAGGACAAAATGAAAGATGGACAATACAAAGCGACGGTAGAGTGTGGAGATATATTTGAGGGAATAACCACAAGAGAAAGAGCACCTAGAAATAAAATACGGGAGGTATAGCAAATGAATAAACTCAATAAGATGATAGTATCTTTGGTAGTATCGGGGTTTCTGGTGGTGTCGCTTGGGGTTGCCGGACTTACAGCTCAAAAGATTTCTTTGACGATGATAAGGCATGCTTATAGTCCGGAAGAAGCGACTTCTTTCTGGCAAGGATTAATTGATGAATGGAACAGGAAGAATCCGGATATAAATGTTACGTGGGTAGAGGTTCCTTATGCCAAGTATTACGAGAAGGTCACAGCTAGTTTTGCAGCAGGTGTTCCCTTTGATATCCCATGGTGTCCAACGTGGCAGTATCCTAATTGGAAAGATTTTCTAAGTCCAGCACCTGCTGAGGTTAAACAGTGGTTCTTGGATAACGATCCCTATCAGATACTCAAGGATACATTGATTAGGAATGGACAACTAATAGGATTACCGGTTGAGCTTACTGGTTTGTCTTTGTATTACAATAT